>JAQGKN010000433.1 GCA_028290085.1 Hyphomicrobiales bacterium | reverse complement strand
GAGGCGCGCATCACCAAAGGCTCTGCCGCCGAGAGAGCAGCCTGGGCTGCACCGGCGTCGCCGGTCGCCAGGGCTTCCTCGACCTTGCGGACGTAGGTGCGCATCTGGCTGCGGCGCGAACGGTTCACCGCTGTGCGGCGCTCGATCTTGCGGACGGCCTTCTTGGCCGAGGAGGTATTCGCCATGGGTATTCCTCGAAGGAGCGGCCGCAGATACGGGATCGGGCCGTGAAAACGGTTCCACGCCGTTGCGCGGAAGATCGCGGCTTATAGCTTTGAACGGCGTCCCGCGTCAACGGTATCCAGTGGTGATTCCGTTTTGTTCTTCCACGCAGCGCTGATCAGCCATTCTTGAAGGCAGGCGGGCGCTTTTCAATGAAGGCCTGCATACCTTCCTTCTGGTCGGGTGTCGCAAATGTCGCATAGAAGAGCCGGCGCTCGAAGCGAATCCCCTCGCTCAGAGTGGTCTCATAAGCCCGGTCGACGCATTCCTTCGTCATCATGACAGCAGGAGCCGACATGCCAGCGATGGCCTGCCCGACCTTCAGGGCCTCTGCGATCAGGTCCACAGCCGGCACGACGCGGGAAACGAGCCCGGCGCGCTCCGCTTCCTGCGCATCCATGAGACGGCCCGTGAGGCACATCTCCATGGCCTTGGACTTCCCGACCAGCCGCGTCAGCCGCTGGCTGCCCCCGGCGCCCGGAATGATTCCAAGCTTTATCTCCGGCTGGCCGAATTTCGCGGTATCGGCGGCGAGGATGAAATCGCACATCATGGCAAGTTCGCAGCCGCCGCCAAGAGCAAAGCCCGCGACCGCGGCGATAACCGGCTTGCGCATACGCGTGATGCGCTCCCAGCTGGCGACGAAGTCGCCGAGGTAGGCGTCCAGATAGGACTGGCCCTGCATCTCCTTGACGTCGGCACCCGCCGCGAAAGCCTTTTCGGACCCCGTCAAGACGAGGCAGCGGATGTCTGAGGCCGACTCAGCCTCATCGAGCGCGACATTGAGGTCGGCGATCAAGCGGGTATTCAATGCGTTGAGGGCATCGGGGCGGTGCAGCCGTATCAGCCGCACGGGACCGTGGGTCTCCACGAGAATGGTCTCGAATGCCATGAAATGCTCCCGGTCGCACTTGTCGTCGGACACATGGCTAGTTCAGCCTACGACAAATGAAAAGGGCGCCCTCGCGGACGCCCCCAGTCTTTTCACGAGGCCAGAGGCGCGTCAGAGGCCTTCGAACAGTGCGGTCGAAAGATAGCGTTCAGCGAACGAGGGGATGATGATGACGATGTTTTTCCCCTCCATTCCCGGACGGCTACCAACCTCAATGGCTGCGGCAACCGCCGCTCCCGACGAGATGCCGACGGGGATGCCCTCGAAACGGGCGAGATGGCGGGCCATCTCGAACGAGGTCTGGTTTCCCACGGTCACAACCTCGTCGATGATTGAACGATCGAGGATGGCCGGTATGAAGCCGGCGCCGATGCCCTGGATCTTGTGCGGGCCCGGTTGCCCGCCCGACAATACGGGGGAGTCCTCGGGTTCTACGGCGACGATGCGCACGCCGGGCTTGCGCTGTTTCAGAACCTGGCCGACGCCGGTGATCGTGCCGCCCGTGCCCACGCCCGAGATCAGAACGTCGACTGTGCCCTTGGTGTCGTTCCAGATCTCCTCCGCGGTCGTGCGGCGATGGATCTCGGGGTTTGCCGGGTTTTCGAACTGCTGGGGAATTATGGCGCCGGGGGTCGAGGCGACAATCTCCTGCGCTTTGGCGATGGCGCCCTTCATGCCTTGCGGGGCGGGCGTCAGGACGAGTTCGGCGCCCAGCAGCGCAAGCATCTTGCGGCGCTCGATCGACATGGACTCGGGCATTACAAGAATGAGTTTATAGCCGCGGGCGGCAGCGACAAAGGCCAGCGCGATCCCGGTATTGCCGGACGTCGGCTCCACCAGCGTGGTGTTGGCATCGATCTTCCCCGCTGCCTCGAGCGCGTCCACCATGGCCACGCCGATGCGGTCCTTGACGCTGGAGATCGGATTGAAGAATTCGAGCTTGGCGAGCAGGTTGGCCTTGACGCCCTTTTCGGCGGCCAAACGCGTCAGGCGAACGAGCGGCGTGTCGCCGATGGTCGCCGTGATGGAGTCGTAAATGCGGCCACGGCCAGGTACATGGGGCTGCTGATCGTTTGACATAAGACGCCTCCAGATTGCGGACGTGCCATGTGTAATACAAAACACGTGAAACGTCGATATTTAGATTGAGTTACATTTTTAAATTGTGAAATCAGCTCCATCCCGTGGATGATCAAACACGGCATGTTCATCCGCCTGCCGGCAGAGGTCATCGACGGTAATTGCGTCGAGTTCAGCGAGGAAGCTCTGGCCAGCCTTCATGACGAGCGGCCCGATCACCTCATCGACCAAACGCGATTCCGGATTGGGGGCTTCGGTCTCGTCCGCCGGCTCCGCCATGGCAGCCCGGACAATATCACCTGCGGTAACGCGCCGCCGTTCACGAGCAAGTTCGTAACCACCACGGGGTCCCCGAACACCCTTGAGGATATTGGCGCGCACCAAAGCCTGCAGGAGCGTCTCCAGATGACGCGGTGGCAGATTATGTCTGGCTGCGAGTGCTTTCGCAGCCACCGGCAATGGCCGAGCGTGCAAGGCCACATCAACCACAGCGGCAACGGCCAGTTGGCTGCGACGCGATAGAAGAATCATTCCGGACTCCACTCGGAAAGGGCGACGCCCGTCGAGCCGAAGCCGCCGGCACCGCGTTCCGACGCAGTGAGCAGTTCGACCTCTTCGAGTTGGGCCTGAACGACGGGAGCTACGACCATTTGTGCAATACGGTCGCCGCGCGCGATTTCGAATGGCTCGGACCCATGATTAATGAGCACCACGCAAATTTCTCCGCGGTAATCAGCGTCGATGGTGCCGGGCGAATTGAGGATGGTTACGCCGTAGCGCAACGCCAGGCCCGAGCGCGGGCGGATTTGCGCCTCGTATCCGTCAGCAAGCTGAATAGCCAAGCCGGTTGGCACGAGGTCGCGCCCGCCAGGCTCCAGAACAAGCTTCGCATGTTTGGGAATCGCGGCCACGAGATCGAGCCCTGCGGCAGAGCTGCTCTGATAAGCGGGCAAAGGCAGATCCTGGCCATGGGCGAGACGCTTGACGAGAACTTTGACACTCATCGGGCCTGACCTCCTGCGAGAAGCGCTGCAATTTTCTGAACCAGCCGGCGCGCTACCTCGTCCTTATCAAGCGAGGGCCACGATTCCACTCCGCCGGCCGACACGAGATGAACTTCGTTGTTCAAACCACCCATGACATCCGTGCCCTCGCCGACGTCGTTGGCGACGATCAGATCGCAGCCCTTGCGCGCAAGTTTTGCACGCGCATTGGCCAGGAGATCTGTCGTCTCGGCAGCGAAGCCCACCACGACGCTCGGACGTGCATGTTCAAGGTGAGCCACTTCAAGGTGAGCCACATAAGCGAGGATGTCGGGGTTCTCCAACAGCCGCAGTGCCGGGGTACCCGCTGACCCCTTCTTGAGCTTATTCGTGCCGATCTCGTCCACGCGCCAATCTGCGACTGCAGCCGCGCCCACGAAAATATCGGCCGGAAGGGCCGCCTCGACGGCCAAAAGCATCTCTCCCGCCGTTTCGACACGGTGGGTTTCGACGCCCTCGGGATCGGGTATGGAAACCGGCCCCGTCACCAGGACGACTTTTGCGCCGGCCTGCGCCGCTGCCTTGGCGATCGCGTGGCCCTGCCGTCCGGAGGAGCGGTTGGCGATGTAGCGGACGGGATCGATGGGCTCATGGGTCGGGCCCGAGGTGATAAGAACCGTACGTCCTGCGAGCGGACCCGCTGGGGGTACCCGATGGCCTATGCCCGGTGGCAGGCCGATTGCCGT
>JAQGKN010000432.1 GCA_028290085.1 Hyphomicrobiales bacterium | reverse complement strand
GTCTGGTTCTGCCAAAGATTTTAGCAACGCCTGCCCCATTATAGCAGATGCCGTTTTTGCGGCAGCGTCGAAGCAGGCCAATCGGTCCTTATCGTCCGTTTTCACCTTGCATACTATGAGATCGACCAGGGAGGTATTCATGGCGTCGCTGGTCTGGTCGGCCATTGACATCGTAATACTCAAGGAAAGCATGCCAAAAGCTAAGAAAAGTCTGGCGAATAGGCGAAATCGAAAGGACATGAAATATCTCCATAGACAAACTCCAGACTTTCACAAAGCCTTGGCCTAAGCAATATTACGAATGTGAATGATAAAAATCATAGGGGAGAAAATGGCTTTCAAGCGCACGTCCTTGTCACTGGCTGCGGCCCTGGCGATGCTGGCTCCGGCACATGCCGACGAGACGATCCAGACCATTGACCGGCTGGTCAGCCATGTCTCCACAGTCCCGCCCATCGTAGGCAAGCCGATCGATCTCTTCGTTCGCGAGAAGGTGCCGGTGTCCATCGTCGAGTCCGCCGAGGGCAAGGCGCCGGCCGGCAAAGTGGTGCTGATGGTGCACGGCGGCTATTCGCCTTCGACGCTGGCGTTCGACGTCGCCTATCGCAATTACAGCTGGATGAATTTCCTCGCGCGGCGCGGCTTTGACGTCTTCGCCATGGACATGACGGGCTATGGCAAATCCGGCCACCCGATGATGGACGACCCGTGCAATCTTGATCCGCGCCAGCAGGCGGCTCTGGTGCCCAAGAATCTCGCGGCTGCCTGCGCGCCGAAATATCCGTTCGAACTCGTCAGCAGCGATACGGAGACGGCGGATATCGACCGCATGGTCGACTTCATCCGGGCCCTGCGTGGCGTCGACAAGATTTCGCTGATCGGCTGGTCGGGAGGCGGTATTCGTACCGGCACCTATGTCAGCCGCCATCCCGAGAAGATCGAGAAGCTCGTGATCTTCGCGTCGTCCAATTACGACCGCAAGAATCCCTCGCAGAAGCCTGAGGTGCTCCCCAAGCCGGGCGCTCCCATGTCGCTCCAGAACCGCCGCGTGGGCGTCGACCAGCGCTGGCTGGGAACGTCGAAATGCGCCGGGTCCATCGAAACAGGCATGCCGGAGATGATCTGGAATTTGAATATCGACAATGATGCTCTTGGCGCCACCTGGGGTACCGGTGGCCTGCGGGCGCCCTCGCGCACCTATTGGGGCTGGAACGCCGAGGCGGCCGCGAAAATCAAAGTGCCGGTGCTCGTCATGGTGGGTGAACAGGATGCGCTCACCGCCTCAAACAACGAACTCTTCGACGATCTGGGATCGGACAAGAAGGCCTTTATCGGCATTTCCTGCGCAACGCACTTCATGGTCTGGGAAAAGCAGTCCCGTGTGCTGCACGCGGCCTCGGCCGAATGGCTGGAAAGCACCAGCGTGAAGGGTGCAGCGACGGGGCGCTTCCGGGCCGACGAGGCGGGTGTGATCGCGCCAGTGGCGAAGTGAAGCCCTAAAAAAGCGTCCGCCCCGGGACTTGAGGTCACGGGGCGGGCGGTTAAACGGGGTTCTGGCTGAGGCGAACGCTGTTCAGCGGCGCCATTTTGCGTTGCTTCTGCCGGGGCCCATCGCGGCCTTCTCGCATTCGGCCACACGTGCTTCGAGTTCCTCGTCACTGAGAGCCTCGGCTCCGGCCACAATGTTTTCTCGCTGATAGCGCCGGGCCAATTGAGCAAGCTTCAGGCGGGCCATCAGATTCTGTCGTTCTGTCGGGGTCACGGTCGTGCGTCCTAGGTTGGCATCGGCCCAAAACTCACCCTAGCAGGTTTTGTACGCAAATGCTCGTCGTAAAGGCAGCGTGGCTGCGCTGGGGGAGGGCCGGTATCTCATATGAGCCATGGGGAGGCCTTTTCAGGGCGACCGCAACCTTTGCTGCATTGCAACAATTTGTGAGGCCAGAGGCGTCAGCACGACCGCAATTCCTTCTTGCCACTGAGCCCGTCTGGCGCATTCTTCCGTGGCTTGCGCAAGCGCTTGAGACTGGTCGCACCTTGAACCGGTGCGCTGTTGGACGCCCGTGAACCTCACGGACGACATCCTTCCAGGAGGTCGTAATGCGCAAACTCCAAGCTGTTACTGCATTGGCAATTCTGTTCCTGGTCGCAATTGCCGGGGCCATATGGATCGGCAACCCGGCTCCTCAACAGGGTGGTCAGGCTGTCACTGCGAGCATGTCGCCGAACCTGCTTTTCGATCAGGTCAATGACCTGAAGCAGGCAGAAAAATGGGATGCCTATTGATCTGCGCTACGGGGCGGCGGCGTTGCCGCCCTACCCAGACGCGTCCCGCATGGTGATACATCTGTGTTGCATCGTGGAAAATCGCTTTGCTCCGCCGCTGACTCTCGTATGATGTCCTCTGAGCCGGAAAACCGGCCGCATCGAGGAAACGACAAGAGGAGTGGCGAATGCCTCCCTACAGCTACACACGTCGCGGTTTCACGCGGACGGCGCTTGCCGCCGGTGCCGTCGCTGCTTTGCCCGCCGGCGTTCACGCTCAGCCCTTTCCCGGTCGCACAGTCACCTTCATCGTTCCTTTCAGCGCTGGCAGCGGGCCTGACACGATTGCGCGGCTGATGGGCCAATATCTCGGCGCGCGCTGGAACCAGACGATCATCGTCGACAACCGAACCGGTGCCAGCGGCAATATCGGCACCTCGGCGGTGGCACGCGCCACGCCCGATGGCACGACCATGCTGGTGACGGCGAACACGCTGGTCATGAACATGAGCCTGTTCAAATCCGTGCCCTACGATCCCGTGAAGAGCTTCGCGCCGGTTGTTGGCCTCGTGTATTCCGTGTTCGCCTGCGCCGTGCACAAGTCGCTTGGTGTCAACACACTTGCCGAGCTGGTTGCGCTCGCCAAGGCCAAGCCGGGGACGCTCAATTTCGGATCGCCCGGGCTCGGCTCGCCGCACCATGTCGCGCTTGAACTGTTCAAGCAGAAGGCCGGCGTCGACATCATGCACGTGCCCTATCGGCAATTGTCGGGCGCCATGCAGGACTTGGCCAGCGGCCACATCGGCGGCATGTTCATGCCCGCGACGCAGGCTGTCGCCCTGGCGGCTGCCGGTGACGTGAAGGTGCTGGCCTTTTCGGGCGACCAGCGCAGCGCTATAGCACCCGATGTGCCAACCCTGACGGAAGCAGGCGTGGCCGGCGTCGATATCGACAATTGGTGGGCTATTCTCGCTCCCGCCGGCACGCCGGATGAGGTCGTGCAGCGCTACAACGCCGACCTCAACGCGGTGCTGGCCGAACCCGCGGTGAAGGCACGGCTCGATGCGCAGGCGCTGCAGGTCATCGGGGGATCACCTGACCGCCTGAAAGAGATCATCGCGCGTGACACATCGCGCTGGGCGCAGGTGCTGCAGGCCGCCGGCATCAAGCCGGAATAGGGAGCGCGCCATGTCATTGTCTCTCGCGGCCGGCGCCATCGATGTTCATGCGCATGTGTTGATGCCCGACATCTATGCGCAGACGCACGCGCCTAGCCTGTTCACGTTGCCCATGGAAGGAGCTGATATCAGCCATGCCGCGCTCGAGCAGGGACGACAACTCGCGGAATCCGTTTGCCGGGCGATGGCCGACATGAGCGAGCGTGTGGCGCTGATGGATGAGATGGGCGTTGGCGTGCAGGTGCTGTCCGCCAGCCTCGTCCATCAGAGCAGTCTCTTCGCGCCGACGCGAGAAAGCCTTGCGCTGGAGCAGAAATCAAACGACGAGATGGCGCGGATGGTGGCGCGCGATCCGTGCCGCTTCATGGGGCTCGGCGGCGTTCCGCTGCATGCACCCGATCTCGCGGCGCAGGAATTGCGGCGCTGCATGGGCGAACTTGGCTTGCGCGGTGTCGGCATCTCGACGCAGGCAGGCGAAATGGAAATCGGCGACGCCCGCCTGCGCCCTTTCTGGGAAGCGGCGGAAGAGACGGGCGCGCTCGTCTACATCCATCCGGCGGGCAATCACGATGCGCGTTTCCGAAAGCACTTTCTCTGGAACAGCATCGGCCAGTCCTTCGAGGAGGCGATGGCGATTGCCTCGTTGATGTACGAAGGCGTTCTGGAAGACTTTCCGAACCTGTGCATCTGCATGTCGCATGGCGGCGGCTACATGCCGTATTACATGGGCCGTATCGAGCGAAATTATCTCGAGAAGCCGTCGACGCGCGTGCACATGAAGCGTTCTCCGTCCGAATATCTGAAGATGCTCTGGTACGACTCTTGCGTTTACGACGTTGATGCTCTGCGTGTTCTCGTCGGCAAGGTCGGGATTGATCGCGTGGTGCTTGGCACCGATTATCCCGTCGGTGACCGCAAGCCGCATGACTTCATCGCGTCCTGCGGTTTTGATGCGACGGACACTCAGCTCATCCTACGCAAAAACGCGGAGCAATTGCTGGAGCGTGCGTAACGCCTTCTACCAAAAAAGAGGCCGCCCGAAAGCGGCCAAGTGCAGGATCTGCCCTTCGTGGGGCTGAACCCGATATGGGGTTTGCGGCATCGATTTCAAGACGGGCCCTTAAAAAGCGGCTGATTTAGGCATGAAACGATTATTGTAGCGACAGGTTTCAGACGTACAAAGGAGACGTCTGGATGCCTGTTCGCGATGATACTTCAACGTTCGATCTCAAACTTCTTGCCCGGGCTGCAGCCGCCTTCGGCGGGTTATGGGTCGCGCAGCGTGCGCTTGGCGGCGCTGCGATTGCTCCGGATCGGTCGAGGGACGGAGCGCAGCCAAACAGCGAAGCTGGAAAAGGTGCGCAGGCGCCCAGTGATATTCCAGCCCTTGGCTGGAAGGAGATTCTTTGGCGCGTGTGGGAAGAAGTCGGCAATGATCGCGTGCTCGCTGTGGCAGCTGGTGTAACCTTTTACGTGCTGCTGGCGATCTTTCCCGCCGTCACCGCGCTTGTATCGGTCTACGGATTGTTCGCGGACCCGACGTCCATCCAGGAGCATCTGACATCCCTCGCTGCTGTCGTGCCGGGTGGCGCGCTCGACATCATCAGCGGGCAGATCGAGCGCATTGCGAGCAAGGGGCACGGCAGCCTGGGCTTTGCGCTTTTCCTGGGGCTGGGGACATCCATCTGGAGTGCCAATGCCGGGATGAAAGCGCTGTTCGATGCGCTCAATGTTGCCTATGGCGAGAAGGAAAGCCGTGGATTCATCGCGCTGAACGCGACATCACTCGCTTTTACTGCGGGCATGCTCGCCTTTGCGGGATTCGCGCTCGCGGCGGCAATTGGGCTGCCAATCGTCCTGCGATATGTCGGACTCGGCACGGGCTTCGAAACATTGTTGTTATTGCTGCGCTGGCCGGTGCTGCTCGTCCTGCTCGGACTCGCGCTGGCCCTGCTCTATCGCTTCGGCCCGACGCGGAAAAAGCCCCGGTGGCGCTGGATAAGTGTCGGCAGCACATTCGCGGGGCTCACGTGGATTGCTGCTTCCGTCGGCTTCTCCTGGTACGCATCCCGCTTTGGTACCTACAACGAAACATACGGCACGCTGGGCGCTGTGATCGGATTCCTGACCTGGATCTGGATTTCTGTCATCGTCATCATGGTCGGCGCCGAATTGAATTCCGAAGTCGAGGCGCAGGCAAAAGGCAGCACGGCCGAGACATGAGACGGCCCGTGATGCGACGCAAAAAAAGCCCCCGCCGTATCAGGCGGGGGCTTCGGGTCATGAGCGATAATGTTTATTCAACAACCTGCTCGATGCGATGCGTGCGGGGATCGACCAGCACAGTGCGGTCGTTCACGACCGTATAGCGATAGTTCTTCACGCCATACTCCGAAGGAACTTCGTAATAGGTGACGCCGCTCGAGGGCAGTTCAGCGCCGACGCGTACCTCTTCCTTGTAACGATAGGAGGGGTGCTTCTCCTTGACGACGTATTCGCGGAAGCGCGGTTCATCGCGGTCTGTCAGGCCACCAACGACTGCGCCACCGACGCCGCCGACCACGGCGCCAACTGGACCGCCGACGATCGCGCCACCCACGGCGCCAGTCGTTGCGCCGGCAGCTGCGCCGCCGTTCTGGGCCTGCGCGGCGCCAATGAAACCGGAAGCGGCAAGAAGGGTCGTGGCAAGAATGAGTGAGCTACGCATGTCTGTCTCCTGTTCTTTTGCAAAGACACGGACCTCAAACTTGCCAATCCGGAAAATAGTTCCGCTGTAGGGGGTGCTACGCACGGGGGCAGTGCACGTGTGCAGGCGCACACGTCTTTGCGTGCAATGCGATTGCGGGCTTATGCTATGCGGGTGCAGCCGATGTGTGGGGAGATGCTATGAATATCGAAGCGATCCTGGGCTATCACGCCCACATCTATTACCAGCTGGATACGCGCAGCGTGGCTGAAGAGCTGCGAACGCGCATGGAGGAACTCTTTCCTGCGGGGCGGTATGGCCGCTGGCACGACAAGCCAGTTGGGCCCCATCCCTCAGCGATGTTTCAGGTGGCCTTCGACACAGATTTATTTGCAACGATGGTGCCCTGGTTGATGCTCAACCATGGTCCACTGACCATCTTCGTCCATCCGGAAACGGGCGACGACCTGACCGACCACGCTGAGCACGCTGTTTGGATCGGTCGCCAGCAGGTGCTCAAGCTCGACCAGTTCATGCCTCACAAGTGAGCCGAATTTTTACAACAGGGATAATGCTCGATGGCGACGAAAGAACAAATCAGCCCGGAAACGCTGGCGCTTCTGCGAATCAACGGACTGCTCATGGATGGGCTGATCAAGTCGGGCGCCGTCGACGCCAGCTGGTTCATCGAGAACCTCGACCGGCTCGCACGTGAGGAAAGCCATGGCCTGTCGCGCGCCATCATCAGCGGCATGGCTGAGGCCTTCCGCAAGGCACATGTGCCGGTCGATAAAGGCTGACGCCTGCAACCGTTCTTCGCACGAGGCGTTTTGTCAGCCCCGTGCGACAGGCGGAGCAGCGCCATGACCCCGGAAGAAAAGAAACTCGAACTCGACAGCGAAACGCCAGATCACGATTACGAAGAGCATGAGGCAACCTACATCCAGTTCACTCGTCTCCTGAAATACGTGATGCTGGCGTTTCCCTTCTTCTTCGCGTTCCTGATGTACTGGACCTATTAAGGGCCCGAGCAGATCACGTTGAGCAACGCCTGATTGCCGCCCTTCATGGCGTCGAGCGCACGTTGCAGGGCACGCGGCATTTCCGCGGGATCGGTCACGCATTCGCCGTAGCCGCCTGCGGTCTCGACCGCCTTCTCGAACGCCAGCTGCGTGTCGAAATAGGTGAGGGGCTCGCGGTTCGAGCGCGCGGCAAAGCCCGTCGGATAAACCTCGTGCGTGTTGCGCTTTACGGCGCCCCACATCTGGTTATTGAAAACGATGGTGAGGATCGGAAGGTTTTCCGCCTTGGCGACGTAGTGCGCGGGCACGGGATTGCCGAACATGTAGGCGCCGTCACCGACTGTGCAGATAACCTGCCTGTCGCGCTTGGCCATCTGGATGCCAAGTGCCGTGCCCAGTCCCCAGCCAAGGCCACCCGCTGCGCCGGCCGAGAAGAAGGTGCCGGGCACGCTCATGTCGAGATGCTCCCATGTGAGAGGCGATTCCTTCACGAGGACGGTGTCGGCGTTCTTCACTTCGTTGACGCAATGCGTGATCCACGCGGGATGCAGCGGTACCTGCGTGCGGGCCTTGTCGAGAATGTCGGCCCACCTGCGGTGCTGACCGCTGCGAGTTTCGGCAAGGCGGCGGCGACGTGCCTCGATGCGGTCGCGCGCGGCGCTCTGGCGTGACATCAGAGCTTCCGTCAGCAGCGGCAACGTGCCCGAGAGGACGCCCGTGATGCCGAGATCGCTGGTGAAGCCACGGATCGGATAGTCCGAGAACAGGGGATCGACGGCGATGTGGATGATCTTGCAGTCCGCGCCCGGCGCCTTCTTGCTCGGGATCCACGGCACGTCGCATTCCAGCACGATGATCAGATCGGCGGCCTCGAGGAAGGCGTCGGGATTATAGCCCAGATGCATCTCGTGATTTGTTGGCAGGCACAGGTAGCGCGGCTTGCGCTGCGTGACGGGAATGGCGAAGCAATCCGCGAGGGCCGCGAGCTTGGCGACATCGTCGATGTCGCGTCCAGCGCTCGAGGTAATGATGACCGGGTTTTCCGCGCGCGCGATCATCTCGGCGGCCTCGTCGATCGCACGCGGATCGGGGTAGGGCGAAGAGGGCGTACGGTGGCGCGACGGCGAGCTGTAGCTGAAGGTGTCGAGTGGCGTCGCCAGCATTTCGCGCGGAAGCGTCAGGTAGACAGGGCCTTTCGGCTCGCTCATCGACAGGTTGATGGCCCGGTCTATGGCCGATTCCATCACCTGCGCATTCGGCAATTCGTAATCCCACTTCACGAATTCGCGGAGCATGGAGCCCTGGTCGCGCATTTCCTGCGGCCAGTGAATTTCGCCGCTGCGCTGGCCCAGAAGGCCGCCTTCTTCCGTGTAGGGCGTGCGTCCGGCGCTGAAGAGAATCGGCACATTGCCACGCCACGCGTTCATGATCGCGCAGATGGAATTGGCGGTGCCGACGTTGACATGCACCATCACGAGCTGCGGGCGGCCCGTCGCGAGGTAATAGCCCATGGCCATGCTGACCGCGACATTCTCGTGCGGCACGGTGACAGGCTTGGGAAACTGGCCCCCGTTCACTTCGGCCTTGGCGAGCGCCTCGATCAGGGGCGCGAAATCGGTGCCAGCATTGGCGAACAGATAGTCGATGCCGCGATCGGCCATCAATGTCAGATATGCGTCTGCCGCAGTCCCATTTTCGATTGTCTTGACGGGCACGTTGAACTCCTCGATTTTCCTGAATGTCTTTTACTTGATCTCGCGGACTTCTTTGGCGCGGGCGATCACGTCCGGCGGCGTCTTGCTGAGATCTTCGACGTATTTCTGCAATTGCTCGCCGGTCATCGGGTCGAAGTCGAGGCTGAGGCGCTTCACCTCTTCCAGAAATTCGGGATCCTTCAGCATGGCATCGAAGCCGCGACGAAGTGCTTTCACGCGCTCCGTGGGAAGGCCGGGGGGCGCAACGATGGATTTGCCGATCTCGGTGGCGCTCGCATAAAGCGCGAGGATTGCGCGGTCGGCGGGTGTGCGGCCAAGCTCGACCATGGTCGGCACATTGGGCAATTCGGGATGCCGCACATTACCCCATTGAACAATAATGTTGGCCTTGTGATCGTCGATCCAGTCCCGCTTGGCGGCTTTCACCGTTGACCATGCGAGAAGGCACCCGTCGATCTCGCCTTTCTCCATGGCGAGGCAGCTTTCAGCCGCGCCGCCGTAGCCCGTGACCATCTTGAATTTCGTGCCTCCGAGCGCATTCAGCAGGCGCGGATAAATGACAGCGGGCGCCATAGGCCCGCTGCCGCCCTGCACGGATTCCCGCGCCCGTGCGTCCTCGATGTTGGTGACCTTCGAGGTGCTCCACAGCACCTGCACGTTGACGCTGGCGCTGATGCGGCCGATCCAGTTGAAGTTCTTCGACACATAGGCGACGCCGTTTGTGCCGAGTAGTTCTTCGCTGGGGGTGGTGTCTGGAATGATGCCGAGAGCCGTGCCGTCGTGGGGTGCCACGCCATACATGAAATTGGCGGCTTT
>JAQGKN010000652.1 GCA_028290085.1 Hyphomicrobiales bacterium | reverse complement strand
CACCGTCGTCACGTCCGGCAATGTCGCGATCAGGGGCACGTCCGGCACGTCGGACGGTGTGCTTCTTGGAAATACGGTCACGGACACGTCCGGTAATCTGATGCTCGCCGGCAATTCGACGTCCGGCGCTGGCGTGAACGTGCCCTGGTACGTGATCAACAGCGGGGCAGGCGCGCTGACCGTCATTGGTACCAGCGCGTCCGGGACGGGTCTCGTGCTCTCGGGCGGCGCGACACTGACGAACTCAGGCAGCGGTTCGATGAGCCTGAGCGGCACCGCCACCGGGAGCGGCGGCCTCGGCGCCAATCTCACCGGGACGAGCTCGGGCACGGTTTCGATTTCGGGAACGGCCATCGACAGCGACGGCATCCGGACCGCCGTTTTCACCGATACCGCGGGTCATCTCACGCTGTCGGGCACCTCGATTTCGGGCACTGGCGTCTCCCTCACCAATTGGCTGACCAACAACGGCACTGCCGCCTACGACGTCAGCGGCACCAGCATAACCGGCACCGGCATTGCCACGGCTGTCGGATCCAGCTTTGCGACGACGAACAATTCGACCGGCACGATCAACCTGACCGGCGCGGGCGCGACTGGCATCAATCTCGCCGCAACCGCACTCGCGCTGGGGGCAGGCACGCTCACGGCCACCAGTGGCGCCTTGCTGCTGACCGCCTCGGCCGGCACCCTCACGACCAATGCCGCCCTTGTCGATGCGGCGGGGCCGGTGACGCTGAATGCGAACGGCGCACTCACGGTCGCCGCCAATGTCACCACCGACGCTGCGCTGTCCCTGACGGGCGCGAGCTATGCGCTCAACGGCACGACGCTGACCAGCGCGGGCCTGTCGTTTGGCAATACCAATGCGGTCACGCTGACGGGCGCGGTGACCGTCAACACCTCGGTTGCCAGCACCATTGCCAACGCGATCGGCGGGACAGGGTCGTTCACCTACAGCGGAGCAGGCACGCTGACGTTGACGGCCGCCGCGACGTACACGGGCGCGACCACCATCAGCGCGGGCACGTTGCAGATCGGCGGCAGCGGCACGCTGGGCGGCGGGACTTACGCGGGCGCCATCGCGGTCGCGTCCGGCGCGACGCTCGAATATTCCAGCAGCGCCGCTCAGACCTTGTCGGGCGTCATCTCCGGCGCGGGTGCCCTGACCAAGGATACCAGCGCGTCCTCGACGCTCACGCTCGCGGGTAACAACACCTACAGCGGCGCGACCACGATCGGCGCGGGCACGTTGCAGATTGGCAATGGCGGCACGACCGGCGCGCTGGGCACCGCCTCCTCGGTCACCGACAACGGCACGCTGGCCTTCAATCGCTTGGATAGCGTGACCATCGCCACCATCGTCTCGGGTTCAGGCGCGGTGACACAGCTCGGCGCGGGCACGACGATCCTGACTGGCGCCAACACCTACAGCGGCACGACGACCATCAGCGCGGGCACGTTGCAAATCGGCAATGGCGGCACAGCTGGCACGCTCGGCACGGGCGCGGTGATCGACAATGCGGCGCTCGTCTTCAACCGCTCGGACAGCGGGACGATTGCGAACGCCATCTCGGGCACGGGCACCCTGACCAAGCAAGGCGCGGGCACGACGACGCTCTCGGGCGCCGACACCTACACCGGCACGACGACAGTCAGCGCGGGCACGCTCAATCTGTCTGGCAGCCTCAACGTCGGCGCGGGCGCGGCCACGGCCGTTGTCGCGTCCGGCGCAACGCTGAGCGGCAGCGGCATCCTCACAGCCGGGACGTTCACGACCAGCGGCTTGGGCACGGTGAACCTTTCAGGCAACAACCTGGTGGGCTCGCTCGCCGCCACGGGCACCATCGGCGCCTATTCGTTCAACGACGCCCAGTCGGTCTCGGTCGGCGCGCTGGCCTCAAACGGCGCGGTTGCCATCTCGACGTCCACGGGAAGCATCACCGTCGCCGGCGCCTTGTCGGGCACCACTGTCGGACTCGTCGCGGCGGGCGGCATCAGCGAAGGGGCGTCGGGCTCCCTCACGGCTGCCATTGCCTCGGCGCAGGCCGGGGGCGCAATCGCGCTCAACACGGCAAACACCATCGGCACATTCGCGGCAAACTCGACCGGCGGTTCGGTCGGGCTCGTCAACAGCGGCAATCTGACGATCGGCACGGTCAACGGGATCGTGGGCATCAGCGCGATTGCGGCGGGCAGCCAGATTCTCACAACCGGCAATCTCGAGATCCAGCAGGCTGTCTCGAGCTCCGACACTTCCGCTACCGCGTTGGTGCTGGCGGCGGGCGAGGGCACGGCTGCGGGCACGGCGAGCGGGGGCGACATCACACTCAGCGGCGCCGGGGCGGTCTCGGTGGGCGCGGGCGGCATGGCGCGGCTTTACACGGGCAGCGTTTCGGGCAGCACGGGTGTCGCGGCCATCGGCACCGCCGGAGGTTTCCGTTACGCCAGCAACCGGACGACGGCGGGCTACGCGCGCGCGCTCGCCGCGGGCATCGACGTGGTGTATCGTGAACAGCCCACGCTGACGGCAACCATCGCCACCGGCGGTGTCACCACACGCGACTATACCGGCACGGTCACGACGCCGACTTACACAACCAGCGGCGCCCTCAACGGCGACACCCCGACCATGAGCTGCTCCCTTTCGGGCGGCACGGCGCTGAACGTGGGCAGCTATACATTCGGCGTGGGCACACTCGGCAACGATCTGGGCTATGCGACCACGGCCGCGAGTGTGAGCTATTCGATCACCCAGGCCGCATTAAGCGTGACGGCGACGGATGCGGGCAAGACCTACGACGGGACGGCCTTCACCGGCGGCAATGGCGTCACCTATTCCGGCTTCGTCAACGGAGAAACATCCTCGGTGCTCGGCGGCACAATGGCCTATGGCGGCGCGGCGCAAGGCGCGATCAATGCCGGAGCCTACGCGCTGACGGCTTCGGGCCTGACCTCGGGCAATTACGCGATCTCGTATGTTGCGGGTGCGCTGAACGTGGCCCAGCGCGCGCTGACGGTTACCGCCGATGCGCAGACGCAGATCTATGGCAATGCCACCCCGGCGCTGACCTATACGCTCGGCGGTCTCGGCCTGGTCAACGGCGACACCTTGTCGGGTTCACTCGCCACCACGGCGGCCAACGCGACGTCGAATGTCGGCAGCTATGCGATCACGCAGAACACGTTGGCCGCTTCGTCGAACTATGCGCTGAGCTACACCGGCGCCAATGCGTCGGTGACGCAGCGCGCACTGACGGTCATCGCCGATGCGCAGACGCAGGTCTATGGCAATGCCACTTCGGCGCTGACCTATACGGTCGGCGGGCTCGGTCTGGTCAATGGCGACACGCTGTCGGGTTCGCTGGCGACCACGGCGAGCGCGACCTC
>JAQGKN010000417.1 GCA_028290085.1 Hyphomicrobiales bacterium | reverse complement strand
ATGCGTTCAGGTGCCCTCGGCGGCACCGCACGGACGGAATCCGGCGGCGCGCGATCGATTGTACTGTCTGGTCATACTTTGCACGTGGCGTGAAGTCGAGGTAACGCAGCCATATGGCTCACGCTTTGCGGACACGTGTGACATCGCCCCCGTCCCCGCCCTCTTTGGCGCGCGTCAGCCAAAGCCACCGCGTCCACGTCAATTTCTGGGGCTCGTTGTCACGCCACCAGGTTGCATCGCGCAGGCGCCCGGTCTGCACGTCAAAGTCGAGACTTTCAGGGCCGGCATCGTCGCGAAACAGCGCGCCATCGCGAAAGTAATACATGTCCTGCACGCGGCCCGTCTCGAAGTCGTAATAGACCGCAGCCGGCCCATCCTCTCGATGCAGCCGCCCCTCGCGATACCAGAGTTCGAATGCAACAGCGCCGTCTGCAGTCCGATGCATAACGGCGGCCGGTCCGTCGTCGCGATGCAGCCGGTCGTCCAGCAGATAGAGTTCGGTGAAGACCGGCCCCTCTTCCTCGATGCGATATTCCAGCATGGGCTTGGTCATGGGCAGGCTCCAGGCGGATGAGACGCAACGAGCACCTCGCATCACTCCATTACGGCTGCTTTCAGAATGCAGACCATGGTGGCATGCGCGGGCTTTTTCGTGGTGTTGCGGATGACGTGCGGCCGGTCGCAGCGGTAGCGGAGCGTATCGCCCGCCTTGGCACGCTCGATCACACCGGAAACCTCGACCTCGAGTTCACCCGAGATCACCGAGAGCGATTCCACCGAGCCGCGCTGATGCGGATCGGATTCCAGCACGCCACCTGCATCGGCCTGAAAGTCATACCATTGCAGCCATTCGACGGTCTTGATCCAGCCGATGATGGCCAGGCGGCACTTGCCGTCATCCGACAGCAAAATCGGTGTCTCGCCGCGCGAAGATTTTTCGAGGAAAGGCTCGTCCTCGGCCGCTTGCAGCACGCGTTCGATGGAGACATCGAGAGCCTGCGCGAGCCGCCAGATGGTTGCGAGCGTCGGGTTCGTCTCATTGCGTTCGATCTGGCTGATGATCGACTTGGCGACGCCGGACTGTTCGGACAGCTCCGACAAGGAGAGGTTATAAGCCTTGCGCAAACGCTGGACGGTCTTGCCGAGTTGCCCTGAGAGGGCTACGGCGCCAGCTTCCAACGCCTTGACCTTGTCACGACCTTCGACGCCCACAGCAACGCTCCCTCACACCAGCCGTTCCTGATAATATACAAAATCGTTTGGAATACCGAACGAAAATTTTGGCGTAACGCCTATTTCCAGCGCACATTTCGTTCCGTGAAAATGGCGACGAGCCCACCCGCCGCGATGATCGCAGCACCTATCATCGCAATGGGCGTCGGCCCTTCGCCAAACAGCACGAGCCCCAGCACAAGCGCCCAGATCATCGACGAATAATCAAAACAGGCGACGATAGAAGCGTCTGCAAAGCGGTAGCTTTGCGTCATCAAAATCTGCCCGGCACCTCCGAACAGGCCGACAGCGATGAGGGGCCACCAGTCGGCGGCATTGGGCCAGACCCAGGCTTGCGATTGAACCAGCGCAGCAGCAGGCCAACTGGAAGGCCAGGCCGCCGCCAAAACAACGACGAGAAAGCCGGCAACCGTTGTTGTCGATTGGAAATAGAAGACGATCGCACCCGTGTCTTCCGTGCGCGTCAGACGCCGCGTCTGGATCATCGCGATGGAGACCAGAATTGCGGCACCAAAGGCGCTGAGTGCGCCGAGCGCACTATGGGCCTCGCCATTGCCGCCAACGCCCAGATGCTCCCACAGCATGACGATCACGCCAGAGAAGCCGAGCATGACGGCGCCCCAGCGGGGAGCCCGCACCTTCTCGCCCAGCAGCAGAGCCGCAAAGACGACCACGAGAAGCGGCCCTGCATAGCCAATGGCCGTGGCGTCGGCGAGCGGCAGCAAGCCATAGGCCGCAAACATGAGTGACATGCTGCCGAGCCCCGCGAGCGAGCGCAGAAGGTGGCCGAAAAACCAGCTGGTTTTCAACGCACGGGGAAAATCGCCGCGGATCAGCAGCCAAATGGCGAGCACGAACAGCGCGAAGAACGAGCGGAAGAACACCAGCTCGGCGACGGGATAGGCACTGTAGACTTTCACCAGCGCCAGCATGCAGGCGAAGAGGAGAGTAGAGCCGACCTTGTAGGCGATCCCTTTCAGCACGGCGCAAACATCACGTCGATTCATCCCCCGCCGACATCTCGTCGGGCACCATGGGGCCGCGCTAGCATCAGGGCAAGCGCAACGAGATCAGCCGAAGAAACGGAGCTTCTCGGTAAGAGGCCACGTCTCGACTTCGGCGAGGCTCGGATATTGATCGACAACGGGCGCAGGCGCGGGTTCCGCCTCGACGGGCTGGACGAGGCGCCGCATGGATTCGATCCGCTCGCTGAGGCGCCCGATGTGGCCCTTCATATCCAGTGGCGGCACGGGCGGCACCACCGCTTCCGGCGCGATGAAGAAGGGCTTGGGTTCGATCATGCGTTGCTCGATCAGACGCCGCTCGTCAGGAACCAGGGCAATTTGTTCGAGCGGTTCAACGTCCGCTTCGTCGGCCATGGGAAGACCAGCTGCGCGCAGATGGGCTGTGATGTCGGCGAGGCGCCGTGAGAGATTTTGCGCGATACCCTGAAACCGCGCCGCGTCGTAGGACATTTGTTCCTGCGGGGCCGCGACCGCCGATTCAATGCGTTGCAGAGTCTCGACAAGCCGATCTGTTTCGGCCACGCGATTTCGCCGCGCGAATTCAGCGAGAAACCAGCGGCCACGCGCCGTTTCATTCACCGCCGCCTCGATGGTTTCGAAGTCGACGTCGTGAAATACTTCTGGATCGGGCGTGAAAGACATGGCTGGACTCGCGAATCGCAAGTGTCCAGTGTCCGTGCATCGCGCTTGAATGCAAGCTTCCGCTAGGGCAGTGACGCAAGCCTCAGTCCTTCTTCGGCGGACGCGGCGGTCCCCCGCGGGGCGGCAGGCTCTTCAGGTATTCAGCTATGGCGTCACGATCGGACTTCGGAAGAGCCCCGGTATTGCGCACGACATCGGCCATTGACGAGCCCACGGAATCATAGTCGGGCGTGAATCCCGTCGATAGAAGCTCGGAAATATCGCCCTTGGTCCACGACGCGAGTCCCTTGGGAGATGGC
>JAQGKN010000383.1 GCA_028290085.1 Hyphomicrobiales bacterium | reverse complement strand
CAGATCCTTGGTACCCGCGAGCGCTTGCGAGAATTCGGCCCAGAAGTCGCGCAGCAGCTGTTTCCAGTCGCCGTCGTGGTTGGAAACCTTGTCGAGTTTCTCTTCGAGATCGGCCGTGAAGTCATATTCGACATAGCGGCTGAAGAAGCTTTCCAGGAACGCCGTGACGAGGCGACCCTTGTCTTCGGGCACGAGACGCTTCTTCTCGACCCGCACATATTGACGCTCGCGCAGCACGGCGAGCGTCGAGGCATAGGTCGAGGGACGGCCAATGCCGAGCTCTTCCATGCGCTTGACGAGCGTGGCTTCGGTGAAGCGCGGCGGCGGCTCGGTGAAATGCTGGCTCGCCTCGATGCGGTCCTTGGCGAGGCGATCTCCCGCCGACATGGGCGGCAGGCGGCTCGCGTCCTCGTCTTCCTCGTCGTCCTTGCCTTCCTGATAGAGGGCCAGGAAGCCGTCGAAGCGCACGACCTGGCCGGTCGCGCGCAGATCGATGCGCTTGTACTGGCCCGCGTTCACATCGGCGGCGATTTCCACCGTCGTGCGTTCAAGCTCTGCCGATTCCATCTGGCTCGCGATGGTGCGCGTCCAGATGAGTTCATAGAGCTTGGCCTGCTCGGCATCGAGCGCCTTGGCGACCTGACGCGGCAGTCGGGCAAGGTCAGTCGGGCGCACGGCCTCATGGGCCTCCTGTGCATTCTTGGCCTTCACCATATATTTGCGCGGCGCGGCGGGCACGTATTTGTCGCCATATTCCGCGGCTATGACACTGCGGGCGCTGGCGATGGCTTCGGGCGCCATATCGACGCCGTCGGTACGCATATAAGTAATGAGACCAACGGTCTCGCCGCCGATGTCGATGCCTTCATAGAGACGCTGCGCGAGCTGCATCGTGCGTGCCGGCGCAAAGCCCAGCTTGCGCGATGCTTCCTGCTGGAGCGTCGACGTCGTGAAGGGCGGGTAGGGGTTACGCTTGGCAGGCTTGGCCTCGACCGAGAGAACGTCGAAAGTCGCCTTGTCCAGCGCGGCCCGGAACGTCTCGGCCTCTTCGCCTGTGCCGATGTCGAGGCGGCTGATCTTCTTGCCGTCGGCGCCGGTCAGGCGCGCGGAGAAGGCAGCGCCGTCCTTCGTCTTCAGATGAGCGAGCAGCGACCAATATTCGCGCTTTACGAACTTCTCAATGTCGAGTTCGCGGTCGCAGACGAGCCGCAGGGCGACGGACTGCACGCGGCCGGCTGAGCGGGCGCCGGGCAACTTGCGCCAG
Organism: Hyphomicrobiales bacterium; assembly: GCA_028290085.1. Lineage (GTDB taxonomy): Bacteria > Pseudomonadota > Alphaproteobacteria > Rhizobiales > Beijerinckiaceae > Terripilifer. The sequence goes on along the minus strand of JAQGKN010000383.1, from coordinate 5,180 downwards.
AGGACCGGCGACAGGTTGAAGCCCACGAGATAATCGAGCGCACGGCGGGCCAGATAAGCCTCGACCAGTGCCGTGTCGATCTCGCGCGGATGCTTCATCGCCTCGAGAATGGCGCTCTTGGTGATAGCGTTGAAGACGACGCGCTGGACAACCTTGTCCTTCAGCACGCGCTTGCCTTTCAACACTTCCAGCACGTGCCAGGAAATGGCCTCGCCCTCGCGATCCGGATCGGTCGCGAGAATCACATTGTCCGCCCCTTTGACCGCCTGGGCGATCTCGGACAGACGCTTTCCGGCCTTGGCATCGACTTCCCACAGCATGGTGAAGTCCGTCTCGGGGTCGACCGAGCCGTCCTTGGCGGGCAAATCCCGGACGTGGCCAAACGAGGCGTAGACCTCGTAGCCGGGACCGAGATACTTGTTGATCGTCTTGGCCTTGGCAGGCGACTCGAAGATGACGACGTCCATGCAAAATCCTTGAAAAACGAAAAAATCGCGGCCCGCGGAGATCACCGTGTCTCTTGCCATGTCGGCTTCGAGGCGTCGATCAGGGGTCAAGCTTCGGTGCGAAACATGGTTGAGGGGGGCCGACCTGTCAAATGAGCGGCCCCCGGGGTGATTACAAGTGGGCGGGCGACACCGGCAGATCCCGCCGTCAAGATCAAGCAGCAATGGCGTGAAGCACTGCTTTTGTCCCCGCGCGAGGTTGCTCTGCGGCCGGAATGCTCTATTGGAGGGCACGTTCGGTATTGCAACGGGCAGTGTTCTGCTTTCGTGAATGCCGGTTCTCGCGTCCCGGATACCCGATGGCGGCCATTCCCTCGCAAGCTTTCGAGCGTTTCTTGCCCTTCTGGCTGAGAACATTCGTTCGCGCGCGTGAGAGCGGCATGGTTTTGGCCGGCCTTGTGGTCGGGCTGATGTCGGGCGTACTGGTCGGCGTCATTGCCGCGACCGCGCAATATCTGCACGAAGTCTTCTTCCGCCTTTCCATCGACCAGCGGTTGTCCGCGACGTCCATGGTCGAGCCACTCCGCGCGCTTGCCGTTCCTGTACTGGGCGGACTCGTGCTGTCGGGCATTGTCTGGTTCGCGGGCACACGCTTCAAGGGCCGCATGGCGGACGCCATTGAGGCCAATGCGCTGCATGGCGGGCGGCTCAGCATCGGCGGCTCTCTTTATATTACGCTGCAGACATTCGTCTCCAACGCCTTCGGCGCCTCTGTCGGGTTGGAAGCCGCCTACACTCAGATTTGCGGCGCGCTCGCCTCATTTCTGGGGCGCGGCCTTGCTGCCCGTCGGTCCGACATGCGCCTTCTGGTAGCCTGCGGCGCGGCCGGGGCTATCTCGGCAGCCTTCGGCGCACCGCTGGCGGGCGCCTTCTATGCTTTCGAGGTGGTGCTGGGCGCCTATGCTGTCGCGTCTCTCGTGCCGGTGGTGGCGAGCGCCATCGTGGCCAGCATTGTCTCCGGCCTGATCACGCATCGGCATGGACCAGTGCCGGTCATCGCCGAGTTTCATGTCGCCACCGGCGAGTTTTTCGGCCATGTCGTGCTGCTGGGCGCGATCTGCGCGGCGGGCAGCATTCTGCTCATGAAGGGCGTCGCGCTGGCCGAGCGTCTCTTCACGACGCGCTATCTCCCCGAAATGTTCCGCCCGGCGGTCGGCGGGCTTATCGTCGGCGGCTTCGCCATCGTGACGCCGCAGATTTTGGGCGCTGGGCATGGCGCCTTTCAGCTCAACCTCATGCAATCGGTGCCGCTTGGCGTTCTTGCCGGTGTGATCGTGCTGAAAGCGCTGGCTTCGGCGATTTCGCTGGGCTCCGGCTTTCGCGGAGGCCTGTTCTTCGCCTCCCTGCTGCTGGGCGGCATGCTTGGGCGCCTCTATGCGGAAACGGCGACGCTTTACACACCCTTCGATTTTTCGGCCGGCCTTGCCGCAATCACGGGCATGGCGGCGTTCGGCACGGGCGTGTTGGGCGCGCCGATCACCATGACCGTTCTCGCGCTCGAGACGACGGGCGACTTCTCCGTGACGGTCGCGGCGCTGGCGGCCTCGGCGCTTTCAGCTCTGATCGTGCGTGAGACCTTCGGCTATTCCTTCGCCACCTGGCGCTTCCATCTGCGCGGCGAGACGATCCGCGGTCCCCACGACGTCGGCTGGGTGCGCCAGCTCAACGTCGCGCGCCTCATGCGCAAGGATGCGCGCACCATTCCCAGCGACGTCACCATCGGTGTCGCCCGCGAAATGTTCCCGCCGGGCACAACCAAGCAGATCATCGCCCTCGATGAGCAGGGTCGTTATGCAGGCCTGATCCTGACTGCCGACTTGCACGGCGCCCCGCCCGAACAGGTGCAGAGCCCGGTAATCGAGCTGGCGGGACAACGCAGCGCACGGCTGCTGCCGCATATGTCGATCCGCGAGACGCTGGACGCCTTCGAGAAGAGCGAGACCGACGTCCTCGTTGTGATCGACGACGATGTCAGCCGCCGGGTGCTGGGCCTCGTGACGGAATCTCACGCCTTGCGCCGCTACGGTGAAGAACTCGAGCGCCGCAATCGCGAATTCGCGCGCTAGCCCCGGCCGGATCGAGCTGGGGTGCTTGCGCAACAGGCACTTTCGCCCCTATAGACGCATTCATGTCCAGCGCCCGCACCAAGTCTCCTTTCCCGCACCGGCACCTGCTCGGGATTGCGGGGCTGATCCGTCCCGAGATCGAATATCTGCTCGATATGGCCGAGGAGGCTGTCGGCCTTTCCCGGCAGGTCGAGAAGAAGCGCACGATTCTTCGTGGCCGCACGCAGATCAATCTGTTCTTCGAAGCCTCGACGCGCACGCAGGCGTCTTTCGAGCTGGCCGGGAAGCGGCTCGGCGCCGATGTGATGAACATGGCTGTTGCCAATTCGAGTCTGAAAAAGGGCGAGACGCTGATCGATACGGCGGTGACGCTGAATGCCATGCGTCCCGACATCCTCATAGTGCGTCATCATTGCTCAGGCGCGGTCGATCTGCTCGCGCAGAAGGTCGATTGCTCGGTCGTGAATGCGGGCGATGGCGCCCATGAGCACCCCACGCAGGCGCTGCTCGACGCATTGACGATCCGCCGCCGCAAGGGCCGGATCGAGGGACTGACGGTCGCCATCTGCGGCGACGTCGCTCATTCGCGCGTTGCACGCTCGAACATGATCCTCCTCTCGGCACTGGGCGCGCGCGTGCGCGTCGTCGCACCCTCGACGCTGCTGCCCACTGGCATCGACCGCATGGGCGTGGAAGTTTTCCGCGACATGAAAGCCGGGCTCGCCGGCGCGGATATTGTCATGATGCTGCGCCTCCAGCGCGAGCGCATGGACGGCGCTTACGTGCCCTCGCTAAAAGAATATTCGCGCTTCCACGGGCTCGACGACGAGAAGCTGCGTCTGGCCGCGCCAGATGCGCTCGTCATGCATCCGGGCCCGATCAATCGCGGCGTCGAAATCTCGACGTCGGTGGCCGATGGGCCGCAATCGCTCATCAACGAGCAAGTAGAAATGGGCGTGGCCGTGCGCATGGCCGTGCTCGAAGTGCTGGCGCAGCATCTGCCTGCGTGAGGGGAGCGTTCTCTATCTCGTCCTCATTGCGAGCGAAGCGAAGCAATCCAGTACGGTCCTGCGGCTTCTGGATTGCTTCGTCGCTTCGCTCCTCGCAATGACGGAGCGACAACAACACGGATGTAGCTGACGCATGTCTAGTCCTCCCATCGCCCTCATCAATGCACGTCTCGTGGATCCCGCCTCCCGTCAGGAGGGGCGGGGTGGTTTGCTCGTCTCCGAGGGCGTCATTCGTGACGTCGGTGCTGGGGTCACCCGGGACTCCGTCCCCGGCGACATGCGCGTTGTGGATTGCGGCGGCGACGTCGTGTCGCCCGGCCTGATCGATATGCGCGTCTTCGTCGGCGAGCCCGGTGCGGAACATCGCGAGACCATTGCGTCGGTATCGCGCGCAGCGGCGGCCGGTGGCGTCACCACGATTTGCGTGACGCCGGAAACGACGCCCGCCATCGACGATCCCGCCGTTGTGGACTTTCTGATGCGCCGCGCGCGCGACAATGCGCAGGTGCGTCTGCTGCCGGTGGCAGCGCTGACAAAAGGCCTGCATGGCCGTGAGATCGCGGAGATTGGATTGCTCGGCGAGGCCGGCGCGGTCGCATTCAGCAATGGTCGTGAGTCGGTGCGCGATACGCAGGTGATGCGCCGCGCGCTGACCTATTCTTGCGACTTCGGCGCCCTCATCATGCACGTTGCGCAAGACGCCGATCTCGCGGGTGCCGGTGTGATGAACGAGGGCGAACTTGCGAGCCGCCTGGGTCTCACCGGCATTCCGCACGAGGCCGAGGCTTTGGTTCTCGACCGCGACATGCGGCTCGTCGCGATGACGGGTGCGCGCTACCACGCGGAACTCGTCAGCTCCGGCATGTCGCTGGACATCATCTCGCGCGCCAAGGCCGCCGGCTTGAAGGTCAGCTGCGGCATCTCGATCAACCATTTGACGCTGAACGAGAATGATATCGGCGACTACCGCACCTTCCTGAAAATCATGCCGCCTTTGCGACACGAGGACGAGCGGCTGCGGCTGGTCGAGGGATTGGCATCAGGCGTGATCGATGTGATCGTATCAGATCATTGCGGGCAGGATGTCGAGGCCAAGCGCGTGCCCTTTGCCGAGGCTGAGGCCGGTGCCATCGGGCTCGAAACGCTGCTGGCGGCGGGGCTCCGCCTCGTCCATGCCGGGCAAGTCTCGCTGCAAGTTCTTCTGCGCGCGATGACCTCGCGTCCGGCCGAAATTCTCCGCCTGCCGCAGGGCCGCCTCGCCAAGGGTGCGCCGGCTGACATCATCCGCTTCGATCCCGAAGAGCCCTTCGTTGTCGATCCCGCGAGCCTTCATGCGCGCTGCAAGAACACGCCTTTCGATGAGGCGCGGTTGCAGGGTCGCGTCAAGCTGACACTGGTTGCAGGCGCGCCCGTCCACGAATAGGCTGCGTACATGCTTATTTCAGTCCTTGCGCTCGCCTTCGGTTATCTCCTGGGCTCCATTCCCTTCGGTCTCGTGCTGACGCGGCTCGCCGGAACGGGCGATCTGCGCGCGATCGGTTCCGGAAACATCGGCGCTACCAACGTCTTGCGGACCGGCCGCAAGGATCTCGCGATTG
>JAQGKN010000360.1 GCA_028290085.1 Hyphomicrobiales bacterium | reverse complement strand
TGGCGCCCGCCGTTGTCGTGATTTCCGCGCAGGTGGCGGCCTCTCTCGCCTGGCTCACGATCTCCAGCGAAGACGCCCCTGAGTTTCTTGCCACAGCCCCGGTGACGCGCAGCCAGATTGAGCGCCGAAAGCTCGAAGCCGTCGCCCTTCCACTCGCCGTCTTCCTGGCGCTGCCGCTGATCGGCATCGCCTTCGATTCGCTCGCAATTGCCGGCTGGACATTGCTCTTCGTCTGCGGCGCGTCGCTGTCGACGAGCCTGCTCAATCTCTGGCATCCAATGCCCGGCAAGCGCGGCGACCTGCTGCGTCGTCACGCGCAATCGAAAGTCGTCGCGCTGATGGAGCATCTGCTGTCGCTGCTCTGGGCCGTCGCCATGGTGCTGGCCGTACTCGGCTCGTGGCTGGCGTTGATCCCGATCGGACTCGCGGGCGTCGTGCTCTGGTTCAACCGGCCGCGCCCACTTCAGGCGGGCGGCGTCCCGTTGGCCGCGAGAACTTCTCCCGCCAGATAGAGCGAGCCCGTGATGAGCACGCGGGGAGCCACCGGCCAGTCGCGCGCGGCGAGATAATCCAGCGCTTGTTCCACGCTCTCGCAGGCCGCAGACGCGAGGCCCGCAGCCTGTGCAAGGGCGGCGACCTCTTGCGCGGTGCGCCCGCCATGCTCGCCATGAACGGGCACTGCGAGCACCTCTTGCGCCAGTCCTGCGAAATTGCGCAGGAACGCCGCGGTGTCTTTCGTCGAGAGTGAGCCGCAGATGATCACGAGAGGGCGCGTGCGGCGCTCCTCGAAATCGCCCATGGCGGCGGCCAGCACCCGCCCCCCGGCTTCGTTATGTGCGCCGTCGAGCCAAATTTCGGCGCCCTTGGGCGCGCGATCCACCAGCGTGCCGCGCGCGAGCGATTGCAGCCTCGCGGGCCAGTCGGCATGCAGCAATCCCTGTTCATAGGCGCTGACCGGCAACGTGGGGTCGACCTGTCGCAGAGTGGCAATCGCGAGCCCTGCATTTTCGATCTGGTGGCGTCCTGCGAGACGCGGAAGCGGCAGGTCCAGTAGCCCGCGCGCATCCTCGAAAATCATGCGGCCATTCTCCGCGCGCACGAAGAAGTCGCGCTCCGCCACGCACGGGCTGACGACGAGCCTGCGCGCCTCGCGCTCGATGGACCGCATCGCCTCCTCGCTCTGCTGCGCGACGATGGCAGGCGATCCGGCCTTGATGATGCCGGCCTTCACGGCAGCAATCTCGGCGATGGTGGTGCCGAGATAATCGGGATGGTCCATGGACACCGGCGTGATGACGGCGGCGAGCGGATGGTCGATGACATTCGTTGCATCGAACCGACCGCCGAGCCCCACTTCCAGCAGCAGCACGTCGGCCGGGATTTCGCTGAACAGCAGCAGCGCGGCGGCGGTCGTGATCTCGAAAACGGTGATGGGCGCCCCCGCATTGACCGCCTCGCAGCGCGCGAAAGCATCGATCAGCGTGGCTTCGTCAACGAGCTGGCCAGCCCCCTGCGCCGCCAGCCGGATGCGTTCGTGAAAGCGCACGAGATGGGGCGATGTGTAAACGTGAACGCGCCGTCCGCCCGCTTCGAGCATGGCGCGCAGCAAGGCGACGGTCGAGCCCTTGCCGTTGGTGCCTGCCACATGGATGACGGGCGGCAGCCGCCGCTCGGGGTGATCGAGCTTTGCCAGCAGCTCGCACATCCGCCCGAGCGACAGGTCGATCTTGCGCGGATGCAGCGCGAGAAACCGCGCCAGCATGTCGTCGGAGGAAGGGACCTGCACGCGCGCTCCCCGTCTTTAGGCCGCTGCGGCCCCGGAGTCTGTCCGCGCAGGCGCATGGGTCAGGATCGAGCAGAGACGCGCCAGCGTCGAGCGCATTTCGGTGCGCGGCACCACCATGTCGACCATTCCATGGCTCTTCAGATATTCGGCGCGCTGGAATCCATCGGGCAGGCGCTCGCGGATTGTCTGCTCGATCACGCGCGCACCCGCGAAGCCGATCACGGCGCCGGGCTCGGCGATGTGGATGTCGCCCAGCATTGCATAGGAGGCGGTCACGCCACCCGTGGTCGGGTTGGTCAGCACGACGATATAGGGCAGTTTCGCGGCCCGCAGGCGCTGCACGGCAACCGTCGTGCGCGGCATCTGCATCAGCGAGAACATGCCCTCCTGCATGCGCGCGCCGCCAGAGGCCGTGAAGATGATGAAGGGCGCACGGCGTGCAATCGCCGCTTCCATGCCGGTGATGATCGCCTCGCCCGCGGCCATGCCGAGCGAGCCGCCCATGAAGTCGAAATCCTGCACGGCGACGACGGCTTTCACGCCCTCGATGGCGCCGGCGGCAAGTTTCACCGCATCAGCGGTGCCCGTCTTGGCGCGATATTCCTTGAGGCGGTCGGTGTAGCGCTTCACGTCGCGGAATTTCAGTGGATCGAGCGGCACTTCGGGCGTCGCGATTTCTTCGTAGGCCGCCTCGTCGAACAGGCTGTCGAGCCGCGCCTTGACGGGGATGCGCATGTGATAGCCCGAGCCCGGCACCACGAAGAGATTGGATTCGAGATCCTTGTGGAACACCAGCTGCCCGCTCTCGGGGCACTTGATCCACAGGTTCTCGGGCGTCTCGCGCCTGAGGAAGGAGCGGATTTTCGGCGGGACGACGTTGGAAATCCAGTTCATCTGAGCCTCGATCGTCTCTATTCAGCAGCCATTTTGCGGGCGCTTCTCACGCCGCTGGCGAGTTCCGACACGAGTTTCGTGACGGCGGGAATGGTCTCTGGCGTCGCAGCGGCATTGGTGTCGAGTGAATGCTTCAGCGCATCGACCAGCGCCGTGCCCACCACCACACCATCGGCATGGGCGGCGATCTCGGCGGCGCTCTGCGCGTTCTTCACGCCGAAGCCGACCGCGATCGGTAAATCCGTATGCGCCTTGATGCGCTTCACGGCTTCCGACACGCGCGAATAATCGGGCGTTGCGGCGCCGGTGATGCCGGTGATCGACACGTAATAAACAAAGCCCGACGTGTTGGTGAGCACCTTGGGCAGGCGCGCCGCGTCAGTCGTGGGCGTGGCCAGGCGAATGAAGCTGAGACCGGCCTCGATGGCGGGCAGGCACAGCTCGTCGTCTTCTTCCGGCGGCAGGTCGACGACGATCAGTCCATCGACGCCAGAGGCTTTCGCCTCGATGACGAAGCTCGCCACGCCATGCACGTAGATCGGGTTGAAATAGCCCATCAGGACGATGGGCGTCGCGTCGTCGCTCTCCCGGAATTTGCGCACCAGCGCGAGCGTCTTGTTAAGCGTCATGCCCGCCGCCAGCGCACGCAGTCCGGCAGCCTGGATCGACGGGCCATCGGCCATCGGATCGGTGAAGGGCATGCCGATCTCGATCACGTCGGCGCCAGCGCCCGGCAGTGCCTTCAACAGGTCGAGCGAGGTTTGCGCATCGGGATCGCCGCACATCAGGAAGGTGACCAGCGCGGCCCGTCCCTCAGTGCGGCAGGCCGCAAAGCGCGTGTCGAGACGCGTGGTCATCACATTCCCCCCAGATGGTCGGCGACGGTGAATATGTCCTTGTCGCCGCGACCACAGAGATTCATCACCATCAGGTGGTCTTTCGGCTTGGTGGGCGCGAGTTTCGCGACCTGCGCCAGCGCATGCGAGGGCTCGAGCGCCGGGATGATGCCCTCGAGCTTGCAGCAGAGCTGGAAGGCGTCAAGTGCTTCCTTGTCGGTGGCCGACAG
>JAQGKN010000344.1 GCA_028290085.1 Hyphomicrobiales bacterium | reverse complement strand
GGCTGCCCGGTCGAGGCCAGCGTGGCCGCGATCTTGCGGCCGATATGTCCCGACTTGCCCATCCCTGTCACGATCACCCGGCCGGGTGCCTCACCAATCAGATCGACGGCCGCGCCGAAGCTGGCGCCAAGCCCGTTTTCGGTGAGGGCGGCTTCCAGCGCCGCAATTCCCGCCCGCTCCAGTCCAAGGGTGCGGAGGGCGGAGGCCGTAGCCGTGGTCAGAGAGTCGCGTGCGATGGATGTCATGGCGCACCTCATACCAGCGCTACCGGCGCCTGTCAGCCTGCCCCTGGTAACCGGCCGTTAACCACGTGCCCATAACTTCGATTCAGATTTCGATGAGCCACGGCCGTTTTTTGGCCTCCCGGCATTTTTAACGAGAATTTTTTTGAAAAAGCGCGCAGCCACCAAGGCTCTTTTCACGCTTGTCACCATGGCCGCGGGTACCATCGCGGGCCTCGAAATCGGCCCGACAACAGCGCAATCGCTGCCTGGCGACGAGCCCCTCCACGGCGCCTATAATCTTCCGCCGGACAACGTCCCGCGGCAACAACGCTATCAGGACAAGGGGGCGCCCGCACAGAAGCCCGGCTCGCGCGAGCGTCGGCTCGCCCACCGTCCAGCGAGTAGCCCCGCGCGCAACAATTTCGACCCTGAGCCGTATGCGCCACCGCAGAAGGCGCACAATCTCGAGCCGTTACCCCAGACCGTGGCCCCTCCTCCTCTTCCTCCACAGTCTGTACTGGCGATCGAGGAAGATGAAGTCATCGAGCGCGGCCCCGGTTATCGCGCTGGAGCCTTTGTCCTGAGACCCTCGCTCTCCGAAGATATCGGCTGGGACAGCAACCCGAGACATCTCCCCGACGGCCAGGCCAGAAGCTCGGCCGTGGTTCGTACACAGGCGAGTCTGAGCGCCCGAAGCGATTGGTCCTCGAGCAGCCTCAAGATCGATTTGCGCGGCAGCTACTCGGCTTTCTCGGATAATCAGGAAAGTTCTCGACGGTCTGGCAGCGCCCGCGCCACTCTTCACGTCGATGTCACGAGCGACACTGCATATAACGTCGAGGCCCATACTGGCCTGTCCACGCTCCGGGCGGGCACGCCGGAGTCCAATGGCTCAGTTGTTGGCACCAACGTCTTCAAATACGGCGGGTCGGTCGGTGGAACCCGCCGCTTCGGCAAATTCGCACTCAGCCTCACTGGCCTTGCCAATCACACGCATTACGAGGACGGCGTCAACGCAAACGGCGATATCGTCGCGCTTTCGAACAGTGACGTGACCACCTACGGTTTGAAATCCCGCGCGACTTATCATTCGACCCCGTTTTTCAATCCATTCATTGAAGCTAGCGTCTCGGCCAACCGCCGCGATTTGCAGCTAGACAGCAGCGGCTATAATCGCGATTCGAATGGCTACTACGCACGTCTCGGCGACGGTTTCCGGCTGTCGGACACCTTGAGGGGCGAGGTCGCCGCCGGCTATGTGCATCGCCAATACGTCGACGGCCGTCTAGTACCGATCAGCGGCATATCTGCGACGGGCATCCTCCGGTGGCAGGCGACGCCTCTCACCAAAATCACAATGCGCGGTTCTGCCGAAAGAGGTGAAACCACGACAACAGGGGCATCGAGCGTCTTGACACGCAAGGCACAGATCGATGTGTCCCATGCGCTCACTCATGACGTGAAGATTACCGGCTCGGCGAGATACGTCACCACGAGCTATGACGGCATCACGCTCAACCAGGATCAATGGCGCGGCCGCCTCGGCGCGGAATACAGCCTCTCTCGCTCTGTATTACTTCGCGGGTCCTATGCCTATAGCGTCCTTCGCAGCAGCACGCCCACTTCGAATTACAGCGCGAGCACATTCCTCGTGGGTGTGAAGCTGACCCCCTGAACGGCCACCCGTTAACCCCTGATTAACCGTTCGCCATTAACCTTCTGTCAGGTTTTTTGTGCGCGGCAGCTGCTTTTAGGCTGCGCGACACTATTGGATGAACATTTCTTGCCAAAGCGCCCGTCCGCGACGGCTCTCGACCTTTTGGCCAGCTTGGCAGCAGGTTGCATGCTCGGGCTCGCGTATAGCGCGGCGGCCGCGCAATCGCTCCCGGGCGACGAACCGCTGCGCGGCTCTTTCGCGCTTCCACCGCCCACGCCCCTTCCTCCGCAGGCTATCGACGGGAGCACGGCGCCTGACATGCCCGGCTGGAGAGAGCGCCGTTTGCCGCGCCGCCCCCCTGGCGACGTTGCACCCAGCCGCGTGCCCCTGCCCGCTCTGATCGCTTATCCGAGCGCACCCTCGCGCCGCAGGCCACAGGTGGTCCCGGACGGCAGCATCCCTGCCCTTCCCGACGATGCGCCCACGCCCGCAGAAGCCGCGATTCCGGTTTTGCCGCCGCCCCGGCGCATCCCGGTGGAACAGGACCCCTTCGGACCGCTCGGCATCCGGGCCGGTGCATTTCTGCTGCGCCCCTCCATCGCCGAGGACTTCGGCTATGACAGCAATCCGAATCGCCTGTCGGGCAGTGCGGTTAAGGGATCGGCGGTTTTGCGCACCGAAGGCGGGCTACAGGCGGAAAGCAATTGGTCTGTTCATAGCCTGAAGGTCGACCTGCGCGGCAGCTCTTCAATTTTCCCGAGCCTGAAGAACAGCGCCCAGCCGGAGGGTACGGGACGTGCGATCCTGCATCTCGATGTGAACCGCGCCACCGGTATCGACTTGGAAACGCACGCTGCCATTACGACGCAGTCGCCCAATTCTCCGGAAACAGGCGGCTCGACGGGGCGTACCAATGTCACCACTTGGGGCACCGGAGCGGGCGTCACGCATAATATCGGGCGAATCGCGCTCAGCCTCGGGTCGATCGCCGAACACACGCATTACCAGGACGGGACACTGGCGGGCGGCACCGTCCTGCCGCTGTCCCGCGATGACTTTGCGAGCTACGCCCTGAAGTCACGCGCCGGATATCGAATCGGCACGGCGTTCAACCCCTTCATCGAGACAACGCTGGACATGCGGCGGCACGACTATGCAACGGACGCCAACGGCTATGATCGCAATTCGAGCGGCGTCAACGCACGGCTCGGCAACGCATTCGACATTGACGGAACGCTGTCGGGAGAGGTCGCCGCAGGCTTCGTGCACCGCAATTACGAAGATGCCCGCTTCACGCCACTCAACGGGCCCTCGCTTGACGCCTCGCTCGTCTGGACGGTCTCTCCGCTCACCAAAGTCTCGGTAAAAGCCGGCACAGAGATCGGCGAGACCAATTTGATCGGCTCGTCCGGTGTGTCGATCCGCAAGGCGGAAGTGGAAGTCGTCCACGCCCTGAGACGCAATCTCACCCTCACGGGCACTGCGAGATACACCAAATCGGTTTATGACGGCATCACACTGCAACAGGACGAATGGGCGAGCGGTTTCAAGGCCGAATACAACCTCACCCGCTCGCTCGTGATTCGCGGATCTTATGCCTACAACCTCCTGCGCAGCAGCTCGCCCAGTTCGAATGACCAGGCGAGCACCTTTCTGCTGGGCTTGAAATTGCAGCGCTGAGTTAGAACGTCGCCGCGATCTTCTTCAATTCCGCCTTGAAGGCCGGGGCAATATCCTCGCGCTCCAGTGCAAAGGTGACATTTGCCAGCAGGAAGCCGAGCTTGGACCCAGTGTCGCAGGTTCGTCCGTCGAAGCGCACACCGAAGAACTTCTGCACTTCCGCCAGCTTCTTCATGCCGTCGGTCAGCTGAATCTCACCGCCCGCGCCTTTGCCGAGCGTCGCAAGAATATCGAAGATCTGCGGCTCCAGAATATAACGGCCCGAGATGATGAGATTGGAGGGAGAAGTCCCCTTCGGCGGCTTCTCGACCATGCCACCGATCTCGAATGCGGAGCCGAAATCCTGTTTCACCGAAACGACGCCATAGAGATGCGTCTCATCCATCGGCACCTCTTCGACGGCGATGATGTTGCCGCCATGCTCTTCATACGCTTCGAGGCATTGGGCGATGCAACGGGTCTTGCGAGCACCCGGCAAGGTGATCATGTCGGGCAGGATGACCGCGAAGGGCTCGTCACCAATAATGTCGCGCGCGCACCACACCGCGTGGCCGAGACCCAAGGGGGCCTGCTGGCGTGTGAAGCTGGTTGCACCCGCCTTCGGCAGATCAGCCATTAGCTCCTTGTATTCCTTCTCTTTTCCACGTTTCTGCAACGTGTCTTCGAGTTCGTAAGCCATGTCGAAATGATCTTCGATCACCGCCTTGTTGCGCCCGGTTACGAAGACGAAATGCTCGATACCAGCTTCACGCGCTTCATCGACCGCATGCTGCAGGACGGGGCGATCGACCACCGTCAGCATTTCCTTCGGAATCGCCT
>JAQGKN010000322.1 GCA_028290085.1 Hyphomicrobiales bacterium | reverse complement strand
GAAAACCTCGGCATAGGACTCGCTCTCGTAATGGTGCGAATCCACATCGACGATCAGAAAGTCCTGGTAATTGCGCTTGCGCGCCTGCTCGGCCGCCTTGGCGAGAGAATCCGACGATGAGAAGCGGACGAAGTGTAGCTCGCGGACTTCAATCGCGGGTGTCTGGACGTTCATGATGGGGTTCTCCGGTCACGCCATGACGAAAATGTCGTCGCCGCGGCGCACGACGTCGTATTTCTTCAGCTTGAGCTTGCGATTGCCCGCGCAGATCCCAGTCTTCAGCTCATATTCGTAGCCGTGCCATGGGCAGACGAAATGCATTTCGTCGGAAAAGACCTGACCCTGATACGTACGATCCTCGGCAATCACGTCGAGCACCTTGTGGATCATCACCCCCTCGCAGGCGGGGCCGCCCGAATGCACGCATTGATTGGCATAAGCGTAATAGGCGCCCTCGTGATGAAACACGCCGATCTCGTTTTGGCCCGCGCGCACGATGCGCCGGTCGCCTTCACCAAATTCAGACGCCTTTACAACGAATATCTCCGCCATTCCCAGATCCTCCCTTAGTCGCGCTCTTTGCGTGCCGCTGCTTCATTCCGTCCATTCGAGGGCTTTTGCAGACTTGTCGATAATGTCTCTTGGCGTGTTGGCGACACGCTGCACGATGGCGGTCAGCTGCTCACCCGTCTGCGGGCGCAGCATCATGTCGAGCTTCTTCGTTTCCGCGAGGAAGGCCGGGTCCTGCATGGTTTTGGTGTAGGCGGTTCGCAGCACGGCGAGCCGGTCGGCAGGCACTTCAGGAGACACCCAATGCGCATAGCCCAGAAAGGTCGGCAGACTGACGAGCGTCACGATCTGCTTGTCGGTATCTGACTTCACAAGATCGAGCAGCAGCGGAACGTCGGGCAGTTCGGGCTCACGCTGGAGGCCGATCTGCACCAGGAAATTCAGCTTCTTCTGGTCGAGCCACTCCTTGTTGCTGCTCTTGAGGCTTGCCCAGGCATTGCCGCCACGCCCCTCGACCTCGCCGCGTTCGAGGGCAAGATGCACTTCCTTGCTGCCGCCGGAATAGCCGTTGATAACCTTGAATTTGGTGCCGAGCAGTTTGTTGATGAGTGTCGGGAAGATGTGCGAATCCGAATTCGTTCCGGTGCCACCCAGGATCACGACATACTTCTTGGCATCGTCGATCGTTTTCGTCTTGCTGGTGTTCCAGGTGTAGAGCAGCCCGTTGGACCCGCCCATGCTGCCGATCCAGGCGAGCTTGCCTGCATCGAATTGCGCGGCCTTGCCACCGAGCAATTGATACATTGGCATGTTCTGGTTGACGGCTGCGATGGTCGTCCCGTCCTTGGGCGCCGTTACATAAACGTAATTGGCAGCGCGCACGCTGCCGGCACCCTCCATGTTCTGCACGAGAACATTAGGCTTTCCCGGAATGTAATTGCCGATGTAGCGCGCCAGCACCCGCGCGTAGAGATCGTATCCGCCGCCCGGCCCGAAGCCCGCGATGAATGTGATCGTCTTGCCCTTGTAGAAGTCTTCGGCGGTCTGCGCTCTCGCACTTGCACCGGCCAAGGCCATTGCAACAGCGCACACGCAGAAAGACGCCAACGCCCGTCGGCTTGCTCGCAGCATCTGCTCCTCCCTGACCCTTTTTTGTTAGTGTCAGTGTAGCGGGTGCAAATGATCTGTCTACGTCGGGATACGGTGATCTCCCTACGGCAGTGCACCATTGGCGCGTGCACTGCGCCTAGAGACGTCGAATTCTGCCCTGAGCGATGATCGGACCCGTCGGGCCGCCCTCCGGTGAGCCGCGCGCCGGTTCAAGCGAAATCGCCAAGGCGTCGGCTTGGCTGAAGCACGCAGCGACCGGACGCGGCAATGAGATGCGCACTTGCTGCGTCGGATCGAAAACCCGGGAGCTGGGGGACGCGGGCATCCCGCACCGCCCCAGCGTGAGGCGCGAGCGTCACAGCGCCGTCTGCCGGATCCGCCCGGCTTCGGATGCTGTCGTAACGTTCAAGCCATTCGCGATATATAACACGCCACACTTAGGCGAGCCTGCGCAGTAACGGGGACATGCGCCAAACACGACTGACACAGGCTCACCCTATTGCAAAGCTAATGCTTCGAAGCGGTTTGCAATACTGCTCTTTTCATTGCGCAACATTTGCAATGCAACGATCCTTGCGGCTAAGACATTCAACAGAGGCGTGAGGCGCACTGCTTCGCCTCATCGTCGTCAAAAACAAGAGTCGGAGATGTCGTCGTGTTCCGGAACGCCACACTGGAAAGCGTCGACATAGCAAAGCTGTTCGATGCCTCCCCGAACCCCTACGTGATTGTAGATACGGACTTGATCATCATCGGGATGAACCGTGCCTATCTGCGTGTCACCATGCGGCAGCGCGAGGACATTATCGGACGAAACATGTTCGAGGCGTTCCCCAGCGACGCAACGCAAGAAAATGGTCGTACCCTCCGAGGTTCCTTCACCAAAGTCTTCGAGACGGGACTGGCCGACGAAATTCCGCTGATTCACTATGCGATTGCCAAGCCGGACGGGACTCTCGACGAGCGATATTGGAGCTGCACGCATACCCCCCTGTTCGCGACAGACGGCAGCGTGGCCTACGTGCTTCAGCACACGGTTGACGTGACCGAACTTCATCTGCTGCGGCAGGCCACTCAATCTGCCCCCTCCATGCAAATTGAAGGCAAAGTATTTCAGCGCGCCCAGGCACTCGAAACTGCCAATCAATCGCTGCAGGAGGACCACCGCAGGCTCCGCGACCTCTTTGAGATCACCCCGAGCTTCATGGCGGTTCTGGTGGGATCGACGCATGTTTTTGAGCTTGCTAACTCGGCCTATCTGGACCTGATTGGCCAGCGCGACATCATCGGCCGCACAGTCATCGACGCGCTGCCGGAAGTTGTGGCCCAAGGCT
>JAQGKN010000309.1 GCA_028290085.1 Hyphomicrobiales bacterium | reverse complement strand
GATGTGCCGGCGGAGGCGGCGTTGGCGGATTTGGAAACCGTGTCAGCATGCGTGTAGCCGCCAAGGACGTACAGCAGGTTGGTCGGGTCGATCGCGTAACCGAGGGGGGGCGTCCAGGGAGAAGGTGTCGCGGTGACGGATGGAGCCGGTGTAAACGGTCGTGACGGGCGGAACGGCGGTGTTGGTGATCGACTTCGTCCAGTCCTTGCGGGCGAAATTCAGATCCCCCTCGGCGACGAGGCCGACGACGATGTTGCGGCTCATCTCGTAGTCGTAGCCGACGCGGGCCTAAAGGAATTTACTACATGTTTGCTCGCCTCACCTTGGCCGCAGCTCTCGTCGGAGCTTCGCTCGTCGCTCTCACCGCTGGCGCCGGCGCAGCCGATCTTCCCTCGCGCGCTCCCGCTCCCGCACCTGCGCCCAAAGCCTACCTCTCGCCGCGTTCGACGCTGTCGGCGCCGTATTCGTCCTGGACTGGCGGCTACGCCGGTTTGACCGGGAGCTACGACATCTGGCGCAATCCGGGACTGTGCCTACCCCCCTGAAGGTCAAGGCTCCAGCCCACCGATCGTCGCAGGGCCGCTGAGCCTCAGCCCCGCTCGTCCTTCGCAATCGGCGGCTGGAAGGCGAGGCCCATGTCCCACGGGAAATAGATCCAGGTGTCCTGCGACACTTCGGTGATGAAGGTGTCGACAAGCGGGCGTCCCAGCGGCTTGGCATAGACGGTGGCGAAATGGGCATTGGGCAGCATTTCGCGCACCACACGGGCGGTCGAGCCGGTGTCGACGAGATCGTCGATGACCAGCACGCCCTTGCCGTCACCGAGTTTCACGACATCGGGCGAAATACCCTTCAAGACTTGCAGGCCGCTCTGCGTCTTGTAGTCGTGATAGCTGGCGATGCAGACGGTCTCGATGATCCGCGTACCCAGTTCGCGCGCCACGATGGCGGCCGGCACGAGGCCGCCGCGCGTGATGCAGACGATGGCGTCGAAAGGCCCCGCCCCCGCCAGACGCCAGGCCAGCGCCCGCGCGTCGCGGTGGAACTGATCCCATGAAACCGGGAACGCCTTCTGGGCATGGGGATCGGACATGACGCCTCTCTCGAATTTTCTCTCGGATGCCGCTGAGGCACCTGATGCGAACGTCGGATAGCAAGCTGCGACACGCGACGCGAGCGGAATCCGTCGCCCGTGAACGCGACGGAAATCTTCAGGGTCGTGTGTCGTCGGATCGAAGGGCTTCGAAGCGTGGCCGCAAGGACACAGACATTAACGTCCGCTTAACGTAAGAACTCCCATGCGCGGACCGCTCATATGCGCCAGCTTTCGCGGGCTTCGAACACAAATTCACGCAGAACGTCTCGGGCTTCGCTGAGTACCGTTACAACAAGAACGCCAATGGCGGCTCCGCCAACTTCAGCGAAATCAAGCTGGGCGTGAACTACCGCTTCTGATTTCTGACGCGGCTTAGAAACGACACCGTCGACGCAAAGCGGGCCCTCATAGGGGCCCGCTTTTTTTGTGAGATGTCGCAGCCTCGATCATTCCTGAGCCGCGCGCGCCGCCGTCGCCAGCGCTCTTCCCAGCGCCTCAAGCCACCCCATTCAAACGATCCGCCACGGCACACGGGCGCGTGACGAAAATGACTGCGCGGCAACTTTTCATTAACGATACGGGAGTTATTTTCAATTTGATTGTATTGATTCGATCCAATCAATAGAAAATTAATATTTCACCGCCCCCGCGCTTGAATTACCGCCCTGATATTTTCAGAACGATTTTAATGCATGGATGCGCGCCATGATCCAGAAGCCTGACCCGAACGTTCTCTTGCGGCCGCCCGCGCCCGGCGTTGCCGCCGGGATCGACGAGGCGATGATCGTTGCGCTCGTGCATGGCTTCTATGACCGTATCCGCGCGGATGCCGTGCTCGGGCCGGTGTTTGCCTCGCAGATCTCCGATTGGGAGCCGCATCTGGCGAAGATGTGCGATTTCTGGTCGTCGGTGGTGCTGATGAGCAAGCGCTACGATGGGCGGCCGGTGCCCGTGCATGTGAAGATACCCGGGTTGGAGCGCGCGCATTTCACGCGCTGGCTTGAGATGTTTGAGGAGGTCGCGCGCGAGATCTGCCCGCCCGCCGCCGCCGACCTGTTCATCGACCGCGCGCACCGCATCGCGCAATCCCTGCAGATGTCGCTGGATTTTCACCGGGGGATCTTGCCGCCGCTGAAGGCGCCTATCCGCGCGGGCTGAGGGCCCCCTTCGGCGCAAAGGCGAAGGGGCATCTATTCTATTTTAAAGCCTACGCTCAAAGTGACCTGATAATGCTTGACGCGGTTGTTCTCGATATGGCCCCGGGTCTCGATAACCTCGAACCAGCGCATGTTGCGGATGCTGGCGCTGGCTTTCGTGATGGCATTCTGGATGGCGTCCTCGACGCCTGTCTCAGAGGAACCCACGAGCCGCACGACTTTGTAGACGTGATCCTCCATCGTCAGCACTCCGGTTTGTGGTCACTGGTAGCGTGAACGTAGGGCCGCAAATGATGTTCCGCCGGGAGAAGTCTTCCACGACTCGCGTCAGTCATTGCGAGGAGCGCAGCGACGCGGCAATCCAGAAGTCGCAGGAACGTACGGGATTGCTTCGCGTCGCTCGCAATGACGGCAACACGGTTTGCGCGCATGTCTGGGCAGCATCCCGCGTAGGAGCAATGGTGCCCGCAGCCGGACTCGAACCGGCACACCATGAAGGCCCCTGATTTTAAGTCAGGTGCGTCTACCAGTTTCGCCATGCGGGCGCGGGCGTTTGGTATCATTTCGGCGGCGAACTGGCCAGATGCGCGATGGGGTTTCCTGCGCTTGGCCGCTTGCGCTGGGCTGGGATCCTCCTAGTCTCGTCCCCAAGGGCAAAAAATTGCCCAAACAAAAATGGGGAGGAGTTCATGCCGGGACATTGGCGGGCCTTTGTGGCGGCTGGACTGGCTGCATTGCTGAGTCTGGCTGCGCCCGCGCGGGCGCAAGAGCCGGGTAGAGAGCCCTATTACAAGGGCAAGCGGCTGACACTCATCATCAATTACGCGGCCGGCGGCCCGACTGATATCGAGGGGCGGTTGTTTGCCAAACACCTGGCCAAGCACGTCGAGGGGCAGCCGGCGATCCTCATCCAGAACATGGATGGGGCAGGCGGCCTGATCGGCACGAATTATCTGGGCGAGATCGCGCCGAGGGATGGCACGTCCCTCGGCTATCTGAGCGGGGCGACCTGGCGCTACATCAATGACCGCACGCCGCGCCGGGTCGATTTCAAGACCTTTGACTTCATGGCCTATCAGCCGGGAACGACGGTCTATTTCGGCCGGGCGGACATCAAGCCGGGCCTGAAGACCGCGACCGACATCGGCCACGCGGAAGGTGTGGTGTCGGGCGGGCTGGGCGCCGACAATGCCAAGGATCTCCTGCTGCGTCTGACGCTCGATATGCTCGGCCTGAAATACAAATATGTAA
>JAQGKN010000669.1 GCA_028290085.1 Hyphomicrobiales bacterium | reverse complement strand
CAATCAAGGATGCATCGAGGCGTGGTGACCTTGTACTTGATCCTTTCGGCGGGTCAGGGACGACACTGATCGCCGCGCAGAGGACCGGACGCCGTGCCCGTCTGATCGAGATCGACGAGCTCTACTGCGACGTGATCGTGCGGCGCTGGCAGACCTTCACAGGCGAACAGGCTGTGCTCACCAGTACCAGCCAGACATTTGCCGACATTCTTGCAGCGAGGTGTGATGAATCAGACCTGCTGGCCGATCGGGCTCTTGCCTGACTGCCAGCATACGACGCAGCCGGCCAAGCGGGGACTTCGGCCGAAGACACGGAAAGGGGCCCGGCACGATGCTGGGCCCCTTTCTTGAACCATATGAAATTCAGCAGAGGACATATTGCTTCAGACAAGTGCCAGCGCGGCAGCGGGAGGCTGCGATGGATTGAACAGCGCAGCCCTCAGTTCAACAACCGAGTCAAAGCGCGTGAACTCCCCCCGGCTGAGCGTCCGCATCATCGGGCGAGCGGCTTTCAAACCCTGTGCATTCCCCTTCGTGTGCTTCCCGATGCGAGTGCTGTTGAGGACCAGCGGCAGGTGCGGATCCGATCCGAGCCAGTAAAATGGTCCGAGTTCAAAATTGTCCTCGTCGACCACGAGCCACACCACGCAGCCGCCACGACGCTCCGTCAGACGCGTGCTCAAATCAACCCGGTTTCGCTTTCCACCTTTCCGCGTCGCTTTCAGCTGGATGTGCCTTACAACCCCGTTGACCGCGATGACGATGTCATAGCCGGCGCGGTCGACCTCCGGCTTCAGAACCTCTATGTCCCGGATCCCCTCGCTCCAGATCAGACGCAGAAGCTGTCCGATAAACAGGTGCTCGACTATCTTTTCCCGCAATGTGGAATCGGCGGAGGACGGCGCTTCTTCCTTCTCATCGACCGGCCCTCGCCCATCAGGTCCATTGTCCAAAACCATTTCTGCCGGGCCTAGTTGATACTGGCGAACCGTCTTGTCGCCGCGTGGGCTGTCGGTTTCGTTCACGGTTGTTCTCCTTCTGTTACCGGGACCGACTGATCGCTCTGGTCAGCGGCTCAGTCCAGAAGAAAATGAGACTTATCATCTGTAGATCGATTGGCTACATTGCGGCCCGATCCGGTCTGGGTGTGCGGCGCCTTGCTGGCCCTACTTCCAAGAGATTGCGCAAGAAGAGTGAGCGTAGCCCCATCGCTCTGCAGTGGGACAAGCGCCCGCGACGTCGCGTGACCGACACTGGGGCATCCTGGGAACAGGGGTTCACCGACCGCGGGCATTCATCTAATGAAACTGCAGATCCAGGCTTTAGCTCCGCGCATTCATTGTCTGCGAATCCGGCGCTAAAAGTCCGGCCAAGCTAACACTTACAGGAGCTGGATCGCAGATCTCTGCCTAAAGCACGTCCGTAAAACGTCCTCCCAAGCGCTAAAAACGTAGGTCTATGACTGGTTTTGGGGAATTCGGCCCATAACGACTGAGGTCTCAGGCATCCGCCTTTCAAAGGTTAGCTTGGCAAACGCCGCCCTGGCACGCATGAGCGCGACGTCGATGCCTTGTTCAACAGCGGCGTTGGTCGCGTGATGCGCGTCAACAACACGGTATTTCGTCACCTTCCCCTCGATCTCCGCGGAGCCGCCAACCCGTGGATTTTTTGACGCATTGGGGCGAGTAAAGCTTAACCAATGTCATCTATACTGAACGCCAACCGCCCCTGAGGTTATCGTGCTGCCTGCTCCCTGCGCCTCCAGAACCCGCTTGCCCCGACAGCTCAGTAAGCCTGAGCCGGCGATTGCACATGTCGTCGCGCAGATCGATGGGCGCGCCATGGCAACGGAGGGCCAAGAGTTTAGCTGCCAGACCATCGCGATCTCGCCTGAGGAAATCTCATTGACCACGGCGCTCGTGCCGCTTTGTGGCACGCGGATCATCGCCTATTTGGACATTTTCGGCGGGCTCCAAGGTTTCGTGAGCGGCGTCACCGATACGACGTTCGTCTTGCGGCTACAGGCCAGCGCCCAAAAGCGCGCCAAAACAGCAGCACAAATACTTTGGCTGCTAGAGCGCCAACGCGCGGGCCTCGCGGCGCTGCGTGGCCACGAAAGAATCATACCTCGCCATACAGCGTATCGTGTGCTTTTCGCAGACGATCAATCAGCCAATGTGACGCTCCTGGATGTATCGCGGCGCGGCGCCGCGGTGCGGGCGCCGGATACGCCGGCTGTGGGTCCGCGCGTCCGTCTGGGCACAACACCTGCGCGCGTCGTCCGCGCTCTGCCGGACGGCTTCGCGGTTGAATTCGCTCGGCTGCTGCCCGTCGAGACCTTCGGCCCCGAGCTATTCCTCTGACCAACTAGCCAATCGGCGGAGGAACCGCGGGGCGAGCCCCCGTCGACCGTGACAGCGTTCGCTGATCGCCAACCTTGAACATAATGGCGGCCGACCACGAAGGCATTGCTGAGGCGCGCGACATGACGCTTCTAAAGGGCCTTACGACCTCGTGGGGTTCTTCCAGCAGCACAGCGGCCGGAATATCCAGGGCTTGCGCGATCTTCTCCAGAACGAGGACCGTTGGATTGCGGATGCCGCGTTCCAGGCCGCTGATGTAGGTCCGATGTATCCCGCACTCGAAAGCAAAATCCTCCTGCGAGCGTCCAGATTCCTGACGCAATCTCCTGAGGTTCTGACCGACACGGCGACGTACATCCATGCGCCCAGATGAACGGCGATGCAGTCGTTCGATTTACAGACGATGAGTCTCAATTTGACGGGCCCCATTTTCGAGACAGCGCTAACGCGGTCCTTCTGAAGGATTCCGGTAGTACAGAATGCACTCGGCTTCGCGGCGCGCACGAGCGTCAATGAACGGGCATAAGGAGGACGGGATGGACGAAGAACGTGTCGATCTGCTGCGCCAGCTGTTTGTCGCAATCACTGAGAGGGTCGAAGCGGCCCACAGTTATGCGATGGATGGGCAGGCGCTCCACGCAACAAGCGACGCCTATCGCACAGCCGCAGATCGGATGAACGATGCCGCTGGCGACATGACAACGTTGGCGCGTGCCGTGGTTGTGCTTGCGCGGGCGGGGGGCGACTGCGTCGCTGAATAAGTCCGGACCGTATCTTTGCCAGACCTGCGTTCATCGGGGCTTATTGCCTCGCAATATAAATACGCTTGGTATGTTGCCATGAACGAGTAGCCGGCGACCTGATCCGGTTCGAGTTCTACCCTGTGCCCGCTGACGGCGTCGCCGATCGATCCGCTATCTCTCCCCGATGGGGCCCTCGCGAGGGGTGGTCGAAATGCCATCGCCGGCAGCGGATGGCGAAACCGTGAAGCTGCTCGGCAACCCGCTCAACTTCGCCGCGACCCTATACCCATCGTCTGAAATGTAACACCCGCCTGCGCGACAGCAGGCGGGCGAATTCAAGCAACCTTGTGCGCCGTCAGGCGACCTGCGGATTGGCGACGCCCACCATGCAGTCGCGCGTCACGATGGCGGCCAGCTGCGCCTCGTT
>JAQGKN010000191.1 GCA_028290085.1 Hyphomicrobiales bacterium | reverse complement strand
TTTGCGCGTTGAGACGTATATAATCTCGAAAGGGTCGGCATCTCCGACCGGGTGAAGCACGTGACGACAGCTTATCTGAACAGGATTGCCACCGCCGTTCCGCCGCATGATGTGCATGAGGCCTTCGTCGCCTTCGCAGGATCCCAGCTCGACGGCGATAATCGGCGTATTGCGATTTACAACCGCATGGTTGATCGCGACGGGATCGATCATCGCTATTCGTGCCTCGCGCCCGGCACCGATCCCGCCCATGGTTCCGTCGATGCCGATGGACTTTACGAACGCGGTCATTTTCCCGACACCGCCAAGCGGATGCGTCTGTTCGAGATGCACGCGCCGGTGCTGGCGGCGCGAGCGGTCGAAAAACTCAACCTCGGTGTGCAGCGTGAAAAGATCACGCATGTCGTCATCACCTGCTGCACGGGGTTTTCAGCGCCCGGCATCGATCTGGAAATCGTCGAGCGATGCGGGCTGAACCCATCCGTCGAGCGCACGGTGGTCGGCTTCATGGGCTGCTATGCCGCAATGAATGCGTTGACGCTCGGGCGTCATATCGTGCGCTCGGAGCCAGAGGCCTGCGTGCTCGTGGTCAATCTCGAATTGTGCACGCTGCATCTTAAGGAGACGGCGGAGCTCGAGCAGATTCTGTCTTTCCTGATCTTCGCGGATGGCTGTTCGGCGAGCCTCATCAGCAGCGAGCCGGAGGGATTTGCGCTCGACAGTTTCCACGCCGTTCTGGCGCCCGAAACGCAATCACTGATTACGTGGAACATCGGCGATTCCGGCTTCGACATGGTGCTTTCGGGCCGCGTGCCGGGCGCCATTCAGGAAACACTTTCCACACGCGGGCCGGAAATCCTGCGCGGCGCCCAGGTGTCGGACATCGATCTCTGGGCTGTGCATCCGGGAGGGCGCACCGTGCTCGACGCGGTGGAGCGCGCCTTGCAACTGGGACCGCAGGCGCTGGCGGCGTCGCGGGAAGTGTTGCGTCAGTTTGGCAATATGTCCTCGGCGACAGTGATGTTTGTGCTCGAATCGATGCTTCTCTCGGGTGCGAAGCAGAAGGCGGGCTGCGCCATGGCCTTTGGTCCGGGACTCGTCGCCGAGACAATGCTGTTTCGTAGTGGCCGATGAGCGGCGCGCGAATGGCTATGGCGCGCGTCGTCGAACCCGAATGGCTCGACGTGCTGCCCTCGGACGATTTGCGCTCGATGAAATCGCGGCGTGATCTGGCGTTGCTCAATCGCATCATGATGCAAGCCAGTACCATGGAGCGTCTGCTTGGGTTAATGCCGACTTCGAGGCCAGTGCGTCTGCTCGAAATTGGCAGCGGGGACGGCAGCTTCATGCTGACGGTGGCGCGACGTCTGGCGCCAAAAATACCGTCCGCGCAGGTGTTTTTGCTCGACATGCAGAATGTGGTGACGGATTCGACACTTCGGTCTTTCGCGGATCTTGGATGGCGCGCCGAACGGGTTGAAGCCGATGTGTTCGACTACTTGCATTCGTCGCGCGAGAGCTTCGATGCAATCTCCGCCAATTTGTTCCTGCATCATTTCGAGCCCGCGCCGCTGGCCGAACTGTTCGCACTCGCCGCGACGCGCACGCCGTTGTTCGCCGCTTGCGAACCGCGCCGCGACGCCCTGTCGCTCGCGGCCAGCCACATGGTCTGGGCGCTTGGCTGCAATGACGTGACGCGGCACGATGCCGTGGTGAGCGTGAGGGCAGGCTTTTCCGGGCGCGATTTGTCGGCGCTATGGCCGATGATCGACGACTGGCGCCTGCAGGAGCGACGTGCGGGGCTGTTCACCCATGCGTTCGTTGCCGTGAAAAGCGCGGAAGCACGCCTATGAAGAGCTACGATGCCATCGTCATCGGTGCAGGGCCTGCTGGTGGCACGACGTCCCTGTGTCTGGCGCGCGCCGGATGGTCGGTCGCCGTCGTCGAGAAGGCCGAGTTTCCGCGCGCAAAGGTCTGCGGCGAGTTCATGTCCGCGACCAATGCGCCGCTGTTTGCAGATCTCGGCCTCGCCGATTTCATCGACCATGCTGCCGGACCGCAGATCCGCCGCGTCGGCCTGTTCGCGCGTGAAGAGGTGCTCGAAGCGGCGATGCCGCGCATGTCCGGCGCCACGCAATTCTGGGGGCGGGCGCTGGGGCGTGACAAACTCGATACTTTGCTTCTTGAGCGCGCGCAGGCCGCCGGTGCCGAACTCTGGCAGCCGTGGAGTGCTGCCGAGCTGAGGCGGGAGGCGGACGTGAGCATCTGCACACTTACCCGCAAGGGAGAGAGCGCGGAAATCGCGGCGCCGATCGTCATCGCGGCGCATGGTTCGTGGGAGCGCGGCGGCCTGCCGACGCAGATCCAGCGGGCCCATCGCGCGTCCGATCTGCTCGCCTTCAAGGCTCATTTCCACGGCGCCGCGCTGGCCGGCGACCTGATGCCGCTTATCGTCTTTCCTGGCGGCTACGGCGGCATGGTGACGAGCGATTCTGGTCGCGTCAGTCTGACGCTCTGCATCCGTCGCGATACCTTGCAGCGGGCGCGTGAGACGAGCGGGTTGACCCATGCGGCGGATGCGGTCATCGCCCATGTGGCACACGCCTGCCGAGGCGTACGCGAGGCGATTGCCGGGGCTGAGATCGAGGGTAACTGGCTCGCAGCGGGCCCGATCAATCCAGGCATCAGGCCGCGCTATTCCGGTGGCGTTTTCCGCGTCGGTAATAGTGCGGGCGAGGCGCATCCGGTCGTCGCAGAGGGCTTGAGCATGGCCATGCAGTCGGGCTGGCTCGTTGGTTCGCTGCTGGTCAATGAGGACGGCCGTGCACGACGCGGTGCGGCGCTCGACGCCATCGGGGCGGCTTACGCCTCCTCCTGGCACGCGCATTTTGCGCCCCGCATCCGGGCGGCAGCGGTCTTCGCCCACCTCTCGATGCGGCCCGCCACAACGGGCCTTCTGCTGCCGCTCGTCAGCCGTTTTCCCAAGTTGCTGACATTCGGGGCGCGGCTGAGCGGCAAGACGCGGGCCACCGAGCCTGTGCTGTCAGCGCTAGCGGGAGTGTAGAGGGCTCCCTGCGCGAGGAGGCTTCAGTTGTGCGGAGCAGGGGCCTATCCTGCGTGGATGATGCGATACGATTCGAAGCCAGCCGGCGCCTTGGCAACGGTC
>JAQGKN010000182.1 GCA_028290085.1 Hyphomicrobiales bacterium | reverse complement strand
CGGTTCGCGACGCGCCAACGCATCAAGCACCGAGCAATTGCGCGGATCGAAGGCGTCATGCGTGAAGACGACCGGATATTCGTAGCGGATTTCGAACGACTGCAGCCGAACGTCGCCTTTCGTTGTGGAAGGCTTATCGAACATGGCGACACCCTTCGCGACGTAGGCGCACCAATCTTCCTGCTTTCGCGGGATAGTCGAAAGCACTCATAGTGGCGCGTTTCCGGTCCCAAAATCAGCTTGCCACCGGCGTGTGCGGCTTGGCAAGCTGAATTCGCTTGGCGTGCGGCAGCGCAAGCATGACCGAGACAGGAGCTGCGACTTGAGATCCGTTCTCGCCCTAATCGTAGTCGGTCTGACGCCGCGCATTTTGCGCGAACACATGCCGCGCCTCGCCGTCGTCGCACGGCACGGTGGAATGAAGCCGCTCGAAACGATCACGCCAGCCGTAACCTGCAGCGTTCAGGCGAGCTTCATGACGGGAACTTCGCCGCGCGATCACGGGGTCGTCGGCAACGGCTGGTTGTTTCGCGATCTGATGGAAGTCATGTTCTGGCGTCAGTCGAACCATCTCGTCGCCGGAGAGAAAATCTGGGATGCAGGCAAGAAGCGGGACCCCGCTTTCACCAGCGCCAACATGTTCTGGTGGTATAATATGGCTGCGAGCCATGATATCGGCGCGACTCCGCGTCCGATCTACAAAGCCGATGGACGCAAGATTCCCGATTGCTATACGACCCCGCCTTCCCTGCGGGACAAGCTGACCGAACGCCTCGGCCGCTTTCCGCTCTTTCAGTTCTGGGGGCCGGGTACATCGATCGAGTCCACGCGCTGGATCGCTGAAGCGACGAAGATCGTGATGCAGGAATTCAACGCGACGCTGACACTGGCCTATTTACCGCATCTCGATTACGACCTTCAGCGTCATGGTCCTGATCCCGCTCATCCCGCGGTGCGCCGCTCGTTGGAAGATGTGGACGCGATCGCAGGCGAAATCGTGGAAACGGCGCTTGCGGGTGGACGCGACGTCGTGATCCTCTCGGAATATGGCGTCACGCGTGTCGACCGTCCGGTTCATATCAATCGCGCGCTGCGAGCGGCCGGCCTGCTATCCGTTCGCGCCGAGGATGGCGCGGAACTGCTCGACCCCATCGCCTCGAAAGCCTTCGCCGTCGCGGATCACCAGATCGCGCATGTTTATGTCTCCGAGCCCCGCCTCACGCCGGAAGTCCGCGCGATCGTTCGGGCCTTGCCAGGGGTTGAGCATGTCTATGACGATGCGGACAAGCGCCTCATCGCGCTCGATCACCCGCGGTCCGGGGAACTCGTCGCAATGGCGGATTCACGTTCGTGGTTCACTTATTACTACTGGACGGAAGACGCGAAGGCGCCCGATTTTGCGCGGCTTGTCGAGATACATCGGAAGCCAGGCTTCGACCCGGTCGAATTGTTTATCGATCCCGCAATCAGGTTTCCGAAACTGGCGGTGGCGCGGCGGCTCGCCCAAAGGACGCTCGGGTTCCGAACGCTGATGGACGTCATTCCGCTCGACGCGATGCTGGTCGGCGGGTCTCACGGAAGATTGGTCGAAAATGCCGATGACGGTCCCATCATCGTCGCGAGCCGGGCGGCGCTCGTCGACCAGGGCGTGATCGCCGCGACGGATGTGAAGTCGCTGCTTCTGCATGCGGTGTTCGGCTGAGTCGAACGGTCCCGCTTTGTTCGATGAGACTTAATAAATTCCTCCAAAAATATCCTGCTCGCCTCCTTGTCCCGTTGACTGGCACTGAGAGTCTGTTGGGTTCTCTGCCGTCACAAAACAAGTCCGCGGACGCAGGCCGCTTTCGCCCACGGTGGTCACCACGTCGTCTCAAGAGCAGACGGAAATAATGGGGCCGCACCCATCCCCGAACCGAATACGATGTCCGCAGAGCCGTGCTACTGCGCACTCACGCGTGTCCATATGGAGAGACCTCGCGAGCGTAAGGGGCCGAGGCTTGCGGGACGGAGGATGCGCCAGCTCCTTGAGGCATTGGTTGCATGTGCCCGGCGAGCAAAAAATGGAGGCGCAAGGTTGATGCTGGGATGCCTTGGCAACTGCTGCGGCGGGCCAAAGCATGGTGCTGCTTAGGAGCGTTCCGAGCGTAACATCAATCTCGCCGCTGGACTTCTTCACTGCCACTGTCACTGGCGATTAACGCGTGCGACACCCGGGCCAGCCACTTGGCGTTCGAAGTGCTCACCGGGCTCCGAAAGAGATGCGATTTGCCACTACTCCAAAGGCAGCACCGGCCACAAATCCGATAATGAGTCGAATAAACGTTACCTCTGCCAGCCCAAACCTCAAAATGGCTGGGACGAAGAGCGAGATTGCGCCGATGATTGGCATTTTCACTCGACTTACGCTCATCTGTGCGAAATGCGCCGTGGGTAGCACGAAGAAGCAGACGATCACGTTTGCCACAAAGAGGCGACCGAACTCCTCGCGGAAAGTCCACGCTGCAAGCTGGTAATTCGTGAGTGGCAGTTGCTGGTTATTTCCGTAATAGTCCGCAACGGTGAAGACGCACCGAACCGATGTTTCCATCACTGGCCAAATCAGAAACACCAAGGCGCCAGAGCATCCCGTTTAGCAGACGCCCAGAAGGGGCTCTGGATCGGTCACCCAAACTCCACCCGAGAAGCACCATGGCGAGCACCAGGCTGACTTGGAGCAGCGTTATCAGCGCGCGTTGTCGGGTTCCACAAAGCTCCCCCAAAGGTCACGGTGTTTAACAAAGCCAGCAAAGCGAGGATCATCCCCGCCTCGCGATCTGGCTCCCATTCAGGGCTCGGCAGTCTGACGACGAATTTTCGACTACCGACAGAAGACCTCGCGAGCTATGCACAATTACCTAAGAAGCGTGGCTAGAAGTTTATGGCCACGGATAGAAAACCGCATCTAAGTGTCCGCTTTGCGCCAGGAGCCGACTTTGGCCGGCTCCGGAAAGCGGACCTTGGGGTGGTGTCCGAACCGAAGCGAACAAAGCGGTTGGCGCAATCAGGTTGGCAAACCCCGACTTGTTGCCGACCTTGCCGCTCTCGGCCTGGGCGAAGAGGATGACACGGCCGTACCGCCTTATGTCGCCGCCCTCATCGACGCGTCACCCGTCCATGCGATGGCGACGCCGAGGGGAAGTCTGGGCAGCTGTCGCAGGTGGAATACGCCGATCTCCTCCGTCTGATTGACGAGCGCGACGCCAAGCGCCGGGCGTTGATCGAGCTCACAGCGCCCTGACCAAGCCGCCAATGGCGGACCACACTCCGTGATCGTCGCGTCCCCCCACTCGCTGCACCTGGGCGCCGCCGCTCTCCCGGAGAGATGCTGCGGGTTTCGCATCGCCTTCGCATGAGCGCTTTTGACGGACCTTCACGTTCCATCTCCCGAAGGTCTGCTCTTTGGGAGAGATCAGACCGGTGTATGCTTACCGCCAGTTCTCCTGTCCGCGCAGCGGCGCATGGTCACGTCTGGCCTGCTCTCCACTCGCAAGAATTGGGATGGGGACGACTGCAAACCAGGGACGCGCCGCCCGCGCTTCGCAGCTTGGCGAGGCCGATCGAGGAGCTGGATCGCGCCAGCCGTCGCAGCTGGCCCGTCGGAAGATCATCCAGCTCGGCGGGGCGTAAGACAACTTAAGCGGGTTGGCGTAATGTAATCGCGCACGCTTCGCGGCGGGACGTCAGTGGAACGGGGCGGCCGCAGTTGCGCGCTGCCCCGAACCTTCAGAAAGTGCGTTCCTGCCTAATTTCGAGGACATCATGGCGACAGCCTTCATCTCCTACTCCCACGCCGATGAAGCCTGGCGTCTTCGCTATTTTCTCCCGCTAGCAGGCTTTCTGGTCGCGCTTTTGACTGTCTCTGCGAACGGGCAGGCAGGCCATACAGAATACGACATGTGCCGGGCGGCGGACAACGCGCTCGATCGGATCCGGTTATGCACCACAGCACTTCAGACCACGAGCGATCGACAGTTGCGAGAGCGGATTCTGCTGAGGCGCGGCAACAGTTTCCAGGAACGCGAACAATATCACGAGGCGATTTAGGATTACACGGATCTGATCCGCATGAACCCGCGCATCGCCGGCTATTACGACAACAGAAAATCTGCGCTGCAGTCGCTGGGGCGCTACGCGGAAGCTTTGGACGACGCCAACGCCGCTATAGCACGCGCATCGGGGTATGCGTTCGTGTACAGGAGCCGCGGGCTGCTGTTCGAGGATATGCAGCGCTTCGAGGCAGGGATACTCGACTTTGATCGTGCTCTTTCGATCAATCCTACCGATTACGGTATGGTGGTCGATCGCGCGCGTATGAAGGTGCGCGCGGGGCGGGCGGGCGAGGCGGTTCGCGATCTTTCGCAAGTCATCCTGCTCGATCCCGCAAACAATCGTGCTTATCGCGAGCGCGGCTTTGCTTACTTGTCCTCCGGCGACAAGACTGCTGCCGCGTCCGACTTGGCTTTGTTCGCACGCGCCGTTCCTGGTGACGAGTTCGTGGCGCGCGCACTCGCTGATCTTGCTGCCGGGTCGCCGGCCCGGCGATGATTTGCAAGCTCGCCTGCCGGCGACCTCGACGCGCCGGCGGCGCCAGAGTCGGCGCCGGGATCTGGCTTCTCGTGTTTGACCTTTAGCGCTCCCGCATTTTGGTGCAGCAGGCGCGGCATGACGCGCGCGAGGATAGTTTCCGTTTCGGACGTCCATGACACCGGCGCATTGCGCAGACGGTTTGCCTCGCCGCTCGCAGGTACGATATGAACGATGCGGTAGCCCTTCGCCTTCAACCGCGCCAGAAACTCCGGCAGCATGGCCGCAGTTTGGGGTCGTGTATCGTGGAACAGGATGATGCCGCGCCGCTCCTGATCGAGGCGCTGCATGATGAGGTTGAGTTGCGTTGTAGG
>JAQGKN010000069.1 GCA_028290085.1 Hyphomicrobiales bacterium | reverse complement strand
CGCTCTGGTCGGGCGGGCAGGCCCTGATTGGCTTGTTCTCGCTGCTGGTCATCACGCCGGTCGTCGCCTTCTATATCCTCCTCGACTGGGACAAGATGGTGCGGACGGTGGACAGCTGGGTGCCGCTCGACCATCGCGAAACAGTGCGGGAACTCGCCCGCGAGATTGATCGGGCACTTTCGGGCTTTCTGCGCGGACAATCGCTGGTCTGCCTGTTCCTCGGCCTCTGGTATGGCATTGGGCTGACGCTTGTCGGCCTGAATTTCGGGCTGCTGATCGGCATTTCCGCCGGCGTGCTCAGCTTCATCCCCTATGTGGGGTCGCTGACCGCGCTGGTCCTTTCCGCCTGCGTCGCCATCGTGCAGGGCTGGCCGGACCTCTGGTTGCTGGCACTGGTGTTTGGTGTGATCGGCACCGGGCAATTTCTGGAAGGCAATATTCTCACGCCCAAGCTGGTCGGGGCTTCGGTCGGGCTGCATCCCGTTTGGCTGATGCTGGCTCTGCTCGGCTTCGGGTCGCTGTTCGGCTTTACCGGGCTGATCCTGGCTGTGCCCATCGCGGCCACTGTGGGGGTGATCCTGCGCTTTGGCCTGCGCAATTACCTCGCCAGCCCGCTCTATCTCGGCCATGCCGCGCAACGCACATTATCTGCGCCTGCGGGGCTGGATCGGGACGCGTCATGAAACCCGCACCGCGTCAACTGGCGCTCGACCTGCCGGTCGAAACACGTTTCGGCCGCGAAGATTTTCTGGTCTCGCCCTCAAATGCGCAGGCCTGGGAGACATTCGAGAACTGGCCCGCGTGGCCTGACAGGGTGCTGCTGCTGCTCGGGCCAACGGGCGCAGGCAAGACCCATCTCGCCGCCATCTGGGCCGCTCGGACCAAAGCCCGGGTGCTCAGCGCGACAGCGCTGCCGCTCGCCGATTTGCCGGGTCTGGTGCGCGCGCCTGCCATTCTGGTCGAGGATGCGGACAACGCCCCGCAGGTCGAGACGGAATTGTTTCATCTTTTGAACCTCGTGCGCACCTCGGACGCTTTCCTCGTGCTGACGGCACGGCAATGGCCCGACAACTGGGGTCTTGTGACCCCAGATCTTCTTTCCCGGCTGCGGCTTGCGCCGGCCGTCGAGATCGGCGAGCCCGACGATGCGCTGGTGCGTGCTGTCCTGGTCAAGCTGTTCATCGACCGGCAACTCGTCGTGGATACGTCCGTCGTGGAATATCTGGCACTGCGCATCGAGCGCTCGCTGGACGCAGCGCAGGTCGTCGTGGAGGCGCTCGACCGCGAGGCGCTGGCGCAGCGGCGTCCGATAACCCGCCCTGTTGCCGCCGAGGTGCTCAGGCGGCTCGACAGCGGCGAGTGAGGCAGGGCTCATTTTGGAGCCTCCTGAACCTTCCGCCCTCGTCGTCCATTAAGCTTCGTCATGATATTGTCATGCAGAAGCCGGAGCTTGCGCGCAAAGCTCCCGAGGAGAGATCAAGTGGCCCGTCCGGCAGTAGAAGCAGCGATCATCAGCAAGGCGGAGCCCGTAGCGGCGCTCGTTTCGGAAACTCCCGTCCTGCAGCCATCACCGGCGCTGTCGGTCACGGATCGCTTCATCAATCGCGAGTTGTCCTGGCTGGAATTCAATCGCCGGGTCCTGCTGGAAGCTTCGAACAAGAATCACCCGCTGCTGGAGCAGCTGCGCTTCCTGTCGATTTCGGCGAGCAATCTCGACGAATTCTTCATGGTGCGCGTCGCTGGTCTTCGCGGCCAGGTGCGCTCCGGCGTCACCGCGCCTTCGGAAGACGGGCTCGGGCCGGCCGATCAATTGGCGCGCATTCGTGATCGCGTCAAAATATTGAGCGCCGAGCAGCAGGCGCGCTGGCATGAGTTGCGGTCCGATCTGCGTGGGGCATCCATCGAGATCGTGGATCGTTCGGACCTGACGGAAGCCGAACTGACCTGGCTCGACGATCATTTTCTGCTGCACATTTTTCCGATCCTGACGCCGCTGGCCATCGACCCGGCGCATCCGTTCCCGTTCATCCCGAACCTCGGGTTCAGCGTTGCCTTCGAACTGCTGCGCGCCAACGACGGGCGCCGCCTCAATGCGCTGGTGCGACTGCCCACCAAGGTCGAGCGCTTCGTGCGCCTGCCGGAGATCTTTCATCCGGGCTGCGCGCGCTTCGTCGCGCTGGAAACCCTCATCGTCATGCAGACGAAACGCCTGTTCCCCGGCTATGCAGTTAAGGGGCAGGGGCTTTTCCGCGTCATCCGCGACAGCGATCTCGAAGTCGAGGAAGAGGCCGAAGATCTGGTGCGCCTGTTTGAGAGCGCGTTGAAGCGGCGCCGGCGCGGGCGTGTCATTCGTCTCGAATGCGATTCGCATACGCCCGAATCGCTGCAGCAGTTCGTTGCCAACGAGATGGATGCGGGCGCGGACGAAATTTTCGTGCACGACGGCATGCTGGCCTTGAATGAGCTCTCCGAAATCGTCGGTATCGAGCGGCCCGATTTGAAGTTCAAGCCCTACAATCCGCGCTTTCCGGAGCGCGTGCGTGACAATGGCGGCGATTGTTTCGCGGCCATCAAGGCGAAGGATCTCGTTGTCCATCACCCCTACGAATCCTTCGACGTTGTAGTGCAATTCCTCAATCAGGCGGCGCGCGATCCCAACGTCGTCGCCATCAAGCAGACGCTTTATCGCACCTCGTCGGACAGCCCCATCGTGCGTGCGTTGATCGAGGCGGCGGAGGCCGGCAAGTCAGTGACCGCGCTCGTCGAGTTGAAGGCGCGTTTCGACGAAGAGGCGAATATCCGCTGGGCCCGCGATCTGGAGCGCGCTGGCGCGCAGGTCGTGTTCGGATTCATCGAGCTCAAGACGCATGCGAAATTGTCGATGGTGGTGCGTCGCGAGGGCGGTTCGCTGACGAGCTATTGTCACGTCGGCACCGGCAATTATCATCCGTTTACCGCGCGTATTTACACGGACGTGTCGTTCTTCACGGCAGATCCGGTGATCGG
>JAQGKN010000062.1 GCA_028290085.1 Hyphomicrobiales bacterium | reverse complement strand
AGGGTGAGCAGAAGCATCGCGGCGATCCTGGCCTGAGCCGGGCCCAAACGACTTGCTACGCGCGAGCGGTCGTGATTGCCGAGAACCCAGTTGGGCCAGCCGCCATCAGGAATGGCGCCTTCATATTCGCCGATGAGATCTGCAATTTTTCCGGCGTGCCACGCCGTTTGCAACAGCTGGAAGTTGAAAGGCAGGTGCGCGCCGGCCAGATCCTCACCGTAATAGGCGACGAGTCTATCAATCGGCAGGTAGACCTCTCCGA
Source organism: Hyphomicrobiales bacterium (assembly GCA_028290085.1). Taxonomy (GTDB): domain Bacteria; phylum Pseudomonadota; class Alphaproteobacteria; order Rhizobiales; family Beijerinckiaceae; genus Terripilifer. Next base: position 5,947 of record JAQGKN010000062.1, on the reverse strand, counting down.
TCAGCACACGGTCGTTGTATTTATCGAGCACGTTGCGCATGCGGGCGATGACGTCGTGCACTTCCGGCTGATCGGTCGAATGGATCTGCAACAGGCTTTCGATTTCCGGGCGCCCAAGCACATAGGCCGGGTTCGGCGGGTTGTTGCGGAACTCCCTGTCCTTCATCAGGTGCCATATGACGTCGACACGGAAGCCATCCACACCGCGTCCGAGCCAGAAGCGCAGGACGTCGTGCATGGCTTCGCACACCGCGCGATTGCGCCAGTTGAGATCGGGCTGCTCGCGCAGGAAGGCGTGATAGTAATATTGGCCCGTCGCCTCATCCCATTGCCAGGCCGAGCCGCCGAAATTGCTCACCCAATTGTTGGGCGGGCCGCCACTGGGGGCGGCGTCGCGCCAGATGTACCAGTCGCGCTTGGGGTTTGTGCGCGATGAGCGGCTTTCCTTGAACCAGGCATGCTGGTCGGACGTGTGATTGGGCACAAAATCCATGATGATCTTGAGCCCGCGCGTGTGGACCTCCGCCACGAGTGCGTCAAATTGCTCGAGATCACCAAAGATCGGATCGATGCCGCAATAGTCGGCGACGTCGTAACCGAAGTCGGCCATTGGCGAGGGGTAGACCGGCGAGACCCAGATCGCATCCACACCGAGCCAAGTCAGGTGATCGAGACGACGGCGGATACCGTCGAGATCGCCTATGCCATCAGCATTCGAGTCCTGAAACGATCGCGGATAGATCTGATAGATGACGCCCCGCTTCCACCAGACTGTCTCCTGCATGTAGTGCTCCTTGTGCGCTGCTGTCGGGCGGCAACGCGTGTCGCCCGGGTCGGTTGCGCCGCAAGATCACATGATCAGGGCTTGTTAGTGGTCGTCCTCGTCCGGATCGGGCGGCGGGCCCATGGCGGCGCGCATGTAATTGGGCAAATCCTGCTGAATCTGGTCGATTTCCGCAGCAGCCTTGCCTTGGCCGGGCTGCACGACGGTCTTCGTCTCCGCAAGGATCTGCGCGACGGCTTCCTTCGTGAAAATGCCGCGAATGACGAGCGTGGTGAGTACGGTCTTCAGCGTTCCGCTGAGCGCCTCGACTCTTTCTTCCAGCGCGCCGATACGGGCGGCCTGATCTTCGCCTTGGTTCACTCGTTCCTCCATGGTCAAGCTTGCGTCGGGTGCCGTAATTACTTCGCATCGCCCTTGCCGCGCAATCAGTTCTAGGCTTTCAGCTTGGACCACAACGTGATCTTGTCCGAGGTCAAAGCCGCAGCCACCTTGTTCTGACATAGAACGGAGCGGACGCGGAGTCACGTGTGCCGACAAGGAGTGGGTCATGGCGATCAAGGACATTCTTCTGCTGCTCGAAACCGAAGGCGACACGCAAGTCGCCGCGCCATATGCGGTTGCGCTGGCCGGTTCGCTCGGCGCGCATCTGACCGCCGCCGGCATCGCTTTCGAGATTCTCGCACCGGCGAATTTCATGGGCGACTATCCCTATGAAGTGCTCGCCGCAGTCACTGAACAATCGCGCCAGAAAGCCGAGGACGCTTATGCGCGCCTGCGGGCCGCCGCGCCCGACACGCTTTCGAGCGAACTCGTGCAGATCGACGCGCTGCCCGGTCAGGCCCGCGACGATTTTGCGCGGCTCGCACGCCATTTCGATCTGACCATCGTGGCGCAGGGCATCGAAACCAACAGCGACGACGAACTGATTGCGGAAGCGGCGCTGTTTGGCAGCGGGCGCCCCGTGCTCGCCGTGCCGCGCATCCAGAAAAAGGCCCCCTCCTTCGACCGTCCGCTGGTCGCATGGGATGGAAGCCGCGCCGCCGCGCGCGCGCTTGCAGATGCGATGCCGCTGCTCGAAAGGGCGGGCGCGATCGAAGTCGTCACAATCTCCGACCCGCGCGTTCCCTACAAGGAGTTGCCCGGCTTCAACATCACGCGGCATCTGGCCCGCCACGGACTGCGCGCTGACCTGAAACGTCTCACGCAATCGGGCGATATCGGCGAGACGATCCTGTCCTATGCGGCCGATGCGGGATCGGACTTCCTCGTCATGGGCGGATACGGACACTCGCGCCTGCGCGAATTCGTCCTGGGCGGCACGACGCGCACGATCCTGTCGTCGATGACGCTGCCGGTGCTGATGTCACACTAAGATTCTGGAGCCCGGCCGGGGATCAGCCGAAGCCGGGCTGCAACGTTCCCGCCGCGAGTGCGCCAGCGAGTGCTGCGGCGAGCAGGCAAGCGTCATGCAGAGCCAGCACCCAGCGCGACGGCGTGCCAAAGGCTTGCAGCCACAAGGTTGAAGCGGCCGTCGCAAGCGACCAGCCTACTGCCAGCACAACAAGGCCCAGCGTGAAGATCGAGGCCTCCGTCGTGCCGCCGAGCAGCAGACGCGCACCCACCACCATTGCGAGACCGAGGACAGCAACGCTGCGCAGGCCGAGTGTGCGTGCGAGCGCGGCAATGCCGAAGCCCGGCGCATACATGGCCACCACATGCCAGGCCAGCGCGCCAATCACACCCGATGTCGGAATGCCGCAAGCGACCATCGCAGAGGGCGCGGCGAGCATGAGTGCCGTCATGCCAAACCATGCGGCAGCCGCGAGAATGGTCGGCGCCAGCGCCTCGCGCAGATCGTAGGGGGCTGAATCCGGCACGGTTCGTGCGCCGGCGCCTTCGTTCGTGAAGGGCGACCAGAACATGGCGAGCGCCAGGACCAGAACCTGCACGGCGCTGGCAGCCAGCGCGGCGGGTGCGAAAATCGACGAGGGTGAAAGCGACGCACCAAGGGCCAGGATCGACGGGCCCGCAAGACCAGCGAGCGCGCCCGAGCCAAAGACGACGCCGAGCATGGTGGCGCGTCCCACGACGCCCCCACCCATGGCCGCCTCATGGCGGTAGAACAACCCAAAGCCCTGCGCGATGCCGAGCCAGAAAGCGCCAAGGCAGAAGGGCACGAACGCATTAGCCGTGAGCGCCCACGCCAGCACAAGGCCGCCTGCGATGCCGTGCGACGCGCCCAGTGCGAAAGAGGCGCGGCGACCGAAGGCGTCCAGCAGGAAGGAGGCCGGAAAGGTCGCGATAGCCGCACCGATCAGCATCGCCATATAGGGCAATGTCGCCAGCGCCGGGCGCGGCGCAAGCAGCAGTCCTGCGAGCGGCAGGATGCCCAGCGTCAAGGTCTGCGATAGCACCGACAGGGCGAAGCCTGCCGCCAGCAGCACCGGGCCGCGACGCTCCGCGCCCTCGACGGGCACGCCGGGCGGGCAGAAACAAACCATGCGACCCGCGCGCGCGACGACGTCGGGCAGGAAAGCTTTCAATTCGGCAGGTCCTCATCCGACAGAATGCGATAGGCCGTGCCCTCGACATCGTCGTACTGGCCGTTTTTCAGCGACCAGAGGAAAGCGAGGAGACCGCCGAAGCCGAGCACAAGTGCGATGGGCACGAGATAAACGAGCACATTCATGAGCGGTGCTCCTTGGTAACGAGCGCGAGACGCGCGGGGCTTTTGCGTTCAGGTGTCTGCGACGCGGGATCGCGCGGGACGCCACGCATGCGAAGAGCGTTCAGCGTGACCACGATGGACGAGCCCGACATAGCGGCGGCTGCAATGAGCGGGGTAACGAGGCCAACGACAGCAAGTGGCACCGCCAGCAGATTATAGACGACGGCAATGCCGAGGTTCTGCCGCATCAGGCTCCGTGCCTGACGCGCGACATCGAGCGATTGCGCCACAGGCGCCAGGCGTTCGCCCAGGAACACGGCATCGGCCTGCGCCTGCGCGAGATCCACGGCCGTGATGGGCGACAGCGAAGCATGGGCGGCGGCGAGCGCCGGTGCATCGTTCAAGCCATCACCAACCATCAGCACCTTGCGGCCCTGTGCGCGCAGGGCCTCGATTTCTGCGATCTTGGCCGCGGGATCGAGCCCCCCGCGCGCGTTCGTAATGCCGAGCGTGGCCGCCAGCGGCAGGACAGCTTCGGGACGGTCGCCCGAGAGAATGCGCAACTCGTAGCCCATGGCGCGCAGGCGATCGACTGTCTCACGCGCGTCGGGACGAAGGTTCTGGCGAATTTCGATGCGCGCGCGGCGTTCGCCGTGGCGCAGGTGAATCAGCGATACGTCGGGCGCGGACGGAGCGGTCCCGTCATCCGACTCGCAGAAAGAGGCGCTTCCCAGCCGCATTTCGATGCCGCCGACCATGGCGCGCACGCCGGCGCCCGCAACTTCCTCCGCATCCTCGAAGGGCACGAGATCGGGTGCGATGCGCGCGACCGCCATCGCGAGCGGATGACGGCTCGAGGCGGCCAGACGCGCGCCCGCTGCCAGAAGATCCTGCGGCAAAGCGGCGGCGTTGGACACATGCGGCTCGGGCAATGTCAGTGTGCCCGTCTTGTCGAAGACAATCGTGTCGATATCGGCCAGACGCTCCAGGGCATCGGCGGCATTGAGATAGACGCCTGCGCGGAAAAGATGCCCGGAAGCCACGACCTGCACGGCGGGCACAGCGAGCGCGAGTGCACAGGGACAGGTGATGATGAGCACGGAAATGGCGATGATGATCGCGTCATGCACGCTGGCACCCGCGATCAGCCAGAAGACCAGCGTCGAAGCCGCTGCGGCATGCACAACCGGCGCATAAACACGCGCAGCGCGATCAGCGAGACGCATGTAGCGCGAGCGCGCTTCGCCGGCTTTGTCGACGAGGCGCGCGACATCGTCCAGCAACGTCCCCTCGCCTGCGGCCGTGACTTCCACAGTGAGTGCGCCATCAAAATTGATCGTGCCCGCGTAGACCCGGGCGCCGGGCCCGACTTTGGCGCGCATGGTCTCGCCGGTGACGATGCTGGTGTCGATTTCGGACGAACCCGTGAGAATGCAACCGTCGGCGGGCACGCGGTCGCCGGGGCGCACGAGAATGCGATTGCCGGCCACCAGGGCAGCGACGGGCACAGCGACGATGGCACCCTCTTCGCTCAGGCGATGCGCGATCTCGCCTTTCAAGGCAGCAAGATTACCGGCAGCGGCACGCGTGCGTCGGCGCATCGTCTGGTCTAAATAGCGGCCACACAGCAGGAAGAGCAACAGCATGAGCGCGGAATCGAAATAGGCTTCGAGACCGTGCAGCATGGTCTCAACCACCGACATGCCGAGCGCGAGACAAATGCCGAGCGAGATCGGGAAATCCATGTTCAGCTTGCCCGCGCGCACGCCCGCAATCGCCGAGCGGAAGAACGGCTGGCCTGCATAGGCTGCCGCCGGCAACGCAATCAGCGCGGAGAGCCAATGGAAGAAGTCGCGCGTCTCCGGCGTGATGTCGCCCACGTTGCCCGACCAGACGGAGATGGACAGCAGCATGACGTTCATGGCCGCGAAACCGGCCACTGCAAGGCATTTCAGCAGCCAGAGCGAACGGCGCTGTTCATCAGCTTCAACACGGCTCTGTTCGAAGGGATATGCGCGATAGCCCGCGCGCGCCAGAATTGCCACGAGCCCGGAGGCGTCGATGTCGGATTGCCGCCACACGACCGCGAGGCGATGCGTCGTGAGGTTGAGCCGCGCGGACACGACGCCCGCGCAGGCCTTCATTGCGCCTTCGATATCGTCGAGACAGGCCGCGCAATCGACACCGTCGATGGCGAGATCCATTCGGCTCGTTCCGTCCTCCGCAGGGCGGACATAAAGCGAGAGATCGACGGCTTCAGCGGCCTGCATCTCATTTGGCTCCAGGAATATCCATGCGGTTTTGCGAACGGAACAGGACCTCGCCGTCCTTGTGTCCCGCCAGAACGAGATCCCAACCGCCGGCCTCGATGGCGAGTTCGCCACGATAGAGCCCCGGCTCGACCTTCACCAGATCCACCTTGTGGTCGCGGGCGCGGTCGGAGGGATGGATGAACCGGGCGTCGAAAGTGAGGCCTGCAGTAACAAGCCCCGTCG
>JAQGKN010000050.1 GCA_028290085.1 Hyphomicrobiales bacterium | reverse complement strand
GTGCTCGGGCCTTTGGTGGGCGGCCAGCTTTTGCAGCATTTCGGGCCTGCAGTCGACTTAGGCATCGCAGCTATAATGGCGCTGCTTTCGGCTCTGCCGATCTTATTCATGACGGCAATCCCAGCCGGGCCGGTGCCGAGCGCGCGCGAATCGCTCGGCGGCATCGACCGGACGGCGCTGCTCGCCTTTGCCTCAGACGGATGGATGGCCTCCGGACTCGCCTTGGCCTGGCCGCTCGTGCTCTTCGTTTCGCTCGGCTCCCATTACGAAGCCTTCGGGCTCGCAAACGCTGCTGCCGGACTCGCGGGCGCGGTTACGGGCCTCATGGGTGGGCGGGCCATCGACAAGGGACGTGGCGACCACGCGCTGGTGATTGTTTGCTGGGCCCTGGCGCTCGGCTTCGCGTTGCGCGCCTGCGCAACCTGGTCGCCCATTGCCGCGACCATCGCGAATGCGACCGGGGCCGCGGTCATGGGGCTGTATATACCTGTTTTGATGAGCCTCATTTATGACCGGGCCAAGCAGTCGGGGGCGGTCTATCGCTTCCATTTCGCAGCTGAAGCTGGCTGGGATGCCGGTGCTGCGAGTGGTTGCCTCATCGCAGCCGCGACCGTCTGGGCAACATCCGCGCCCTCGCTCGCGGTCGTTCCGGGCGCGTTGGGCGTCCTGGTACTCTATCGCGCCGTGCGCGGGCGCAAACCCATGCCTGTACAGGTCGCTGACGCGCCCGAGCCCGCTTCCGCCCTCTAACTGCGCGCTCCTTCTTCCCGCAGCCTCTGGAACGTGTCACGCTGCGGCCACTGATGGTCGGCGGAGGATTTGTCGTGCGTGCCTTGATCAAGCTGCTAGCCATTGCTCTCACACTGGCGTGCGCAACGCCGTCGCTCGCGCAGAAGGCCTATCAGCGCGAGGAACTCGCCAGCAATGCTGTGCGGTTGGAAGAGCAACTGCGCAAGGAAAGTCCTGCAGCCGGAACGCGTTCGCCTATCGAATTGCGTACAGCGGCACTCACGGCGGCTGCGCGAAATCCACGGGCCGCGCTGACGACGCTGGGCACAGCCATCACCGCCGCGCCGCGCGATGCGCAAAACTGGCTCGCTTTCGGTCGCGTCTCACGCGATCTCGCTCAGATCGATACGAATCAAAGCTGGCGCTTGTGGAGCAATGCGCTCACGGCCGCGTATATTGCTTATCAGCGCGCGACGACTCCCAAGGACGAGGCCGACGCATTGGCACTGATCGGTGCCGTGCAGACCTCGCAGGGTGCCTTTCGCATGGCGCTGAACGCGTATCGCGCGAGCCTTGATCTCGCCGACGATGCCACGGTGCGCGCAACATACGAAAAACTGCGGGCGGAGCAGGGTTTCCGTATCATCGACTACAAGATCGACAATGATGCGGCATCGCCGCGTGCGTGTTTCCAGTTCTCCGAACCGCTGGCGCGCGGCAAGGTCGATTTCGCGCCCTTCGTTGCCATATCGGGCGTGGCCAATGGCGCCATTTCGACTGAAGACCAGCAACTCTGTGTGGAGGGACTCAAGCACGGCGAGCGCTACGCCGTGGTGTTGCGCCAGGGATTACCGTCCTCGGTTGGCGAAAACCTGCTGAAATCGGCGGATTACGAAATCTACGTGAGGGACCGTTCAGCCCGCGTGCGCTTCACGGGCAAGAATTACGTCCTTCCTCGTGTGGGGCAGGAGGGCATTCCCGTCGTCTCCGTCAACACGGAGAAGGTCGGCATCGACGTGATGCGCATCGGCGAGCGCAATCTCTTGCCGACTTTGCGCTCCAGCGAATTCTTGAGCCAGATCGGCGGTTTCGGTGCGCAAAAGATCATCGACGACGCCGGTGTGAAGATCTGGTCGGGCACACTCGATGTACATACCGAACTCAACAAGGACGTTGTCACCGCCTTTCCAGTCGCCGAGGCTATCGGGCGCTTGCAGCCTGGAGTCTATGTGATGGTTGCAAGCGCTGGCGGCACGCCGCCCTCGCAGTCTTCTGCTGAGCAGAACGACCGTACCGACACCCAGGCCACGCAATGGTTTGTCGTCTCCGATCTCGGACTCACCACGTTCTCGGGAGAGGATGGCGTGCACGTGTTTGCGCGCTCGCTCGCCACTGCCGAGCCAGTCGCGGGCGTGGAATTGCGGCTCATCGCGCGCAACAACGAGGTTCTGGCCACACAGACGACGGGCGCAGATGGCCATATCCGCTTCGATCCCGGACTCTCGCGCGGCACCGGCGGCGCTGCGCCGGGATTGATCGCCGCCGCCAAGAGCGACGATTACGGCTTCCTCGATCTGGCGCAGGCGCCCTTCGATCTCACGGACCGCGGCGTGGCGGGCAGGGCAGTGACGCAGAAGCTCGACGCCTATGTCTACCCCGAACGGGGCGTGTACCGCTCCGGCGAGACGGTAAATGTCACAACGCTCCTGCGCGATGCGCTCGGCGGCGCGGTCACAGGTTTGCCGGTGACGCTGGTCGTCAAGCGCCCCGACGGCGTCGAATACAAGCGCGAGCGTGTCGAGGATCAGGGGCTGGGCGGGCGCGCCTTTTCCTTCACCCTGCTCTCGGGCGTGGCAAGTGGCGCGTGGCGCGTGCAGGCCTTTGCGGACCCCAAAAGTCCCGCCGTGGGCGAGGCCGGTTTCCGCGTTGAGGATTACGTGCCCGAGCGGCTCGACCTGACGCTTAACCCCAAGGAAAATGTACTTACGCAGGGACAGACTGCGAGCATCGACGCGCGGGCGCGATATCTCTATGGCGCGCCGGGCACCGGGCTCGATGTGACCGGCGAGATGGTCATCGATGTTGCCAAAACCATGGCGATCCCAGGCCTCGCAGGTTTCAGCGCGGGTCTCGAAGACGAGGCATTTGAAGCTGTTCGCA
>JAQGKN010000678.1 GCA_028290085.1 Hyphomicrobiales bacterium | reverse complement strand
GAGCTCTCCTCCGGTCGGGGCTTCTTGCTGTCTGGGAACTGATTGCGCGGAGGCCATTTGGCACATGAACGGTCGGCAGCCGTCTACCCTGATGACACCTGCTAAGCCTCGAACCCTCGCAGGTTCGAGGCTTCTTGCATCCTAGCAAGAGACCATGCCCTCCCATTTTGTGGGCTAATTGCCAAGCGTACGCATTCCGTCCCACGACCGCAAATGACAGCATTTGAAGCCGAGCCAGTCCGCACGTGCGCGCAAAGGCCGGTACCTTAGTCTTGAGGTAGTCAGCGCCACGCCCGAACGAATTCATCAACGTTGTTTTGCTGTTCCAGCAAATCGCTGCACGATGACGTTAGGCCGTGAATGATTCAGGGAACATCGATGCGCAGCATGGCGATCTTACTCCCATTAAACCTGTACTCTGGTGCGCGATCTCCTGCGCCTGCGTGCTCGCTATTACGGTGATTATGTCCTCTTGAAACGCAACGGTCCCGTCCCGAGGGACAGTGCTTCCAACGTTTCAAAGGCTACGTCGGCGGGCACTCACGCTCTCTCGACCACTCCTCACATGCGGACAAAGGCAGGGTTCTTTGTTTTCAGCCAGTCTACAGAACGGCCTGAACGGTATTTCGATCCGGTGCGCTTCGAGACGATGCCTCAACCCCATGGCGCAGACATGCCGGAAGATCCCGGCGCCGGGCGAGTAGCCGTGGCTGTCACTAAATCAGGCCAAGCTGCTTGGCGCCCACAGCCGCGATCACCACCAGCAGGACCGCAATGATGTTGAAGGGCTCTCGACGTGGCATCCTTGGCCGGTTGTTCCATGGCAGTTTCCCGATCACTTCTCCTGCTTGGCCTCGATCTCATCGAGCACCCTCTCTGGCGCGATGTCCTTCATGGCTTCTCGAATCTCTGGAGATTGCCTCGCTTGGACATCGAGCTTCTCGGCAATGTCAGCGACCATTTGCGTGAGCTTAGTGAGTTCATGCTCCGCAAGAAGGCTGATTTGTAAATCCAGATCGGCGCGCTTGTCCGAGTCCGCCGCCATCCTGTTCTGGCTGATCAGGATGAAGGTCGACAGGAAGATCGCTTCTACGGAGGCTTCCATGGCCAGCACGACGAACGACGGGTCGAAAGGCGAAATGATGGGGAGCCATCCCAAGTTGATCAGGAACCATGCACCGTAGAGGACGAGGTGAACGTAGACGAACCACATGCTGCCGGCGAAGGATGTTACCCAGCCAGCGAAACGCTCCTCGCGCGTCGCCTCAGCCGCTTCCTTCTTGCGGCGGTCTGCGATGGCCTGGATGTTGCGCGAAAGCGAGCTGCTGAGCGTATCTGGTTGCGGCGGCGGAATGGTGGGGGTGTCAGCCATACTCTGTCCTCCGGGTCGGGCTTCAAAGGAAGCGGTTTCAGCCGTAAGGTTTCCAAAAGCGTCTGCGGCGCACCGCGCCTAGCCGCCGGCATCCCTGCTAAAGGGCCCTCAGTGACGAAGCTGTGCGAGCACTCCACCGATGCGCAGCACGTTCTTGCCACTCCTCGGGACAGCGCTCAGAAACTTCTCTCAGCGGGTTGCATTGCGGGTGTTCGACAGACCAAGCGTCGGCGGCCCCCCGGAGTTTCCATGGCCCGCATTGGCTATCACGCATCCCATGAGCAGTTCGCGCCATCCGACTTGCTGCGCTTTGTGCGGCATGCCGAGGCCACCGGATTCCGCTGCGCCATGTCGTCGGATCATTTCAAGCCATGGTCGGCAGCGCAGGGGCATTCGGGCTATGCCTGGTCCTGGCTTGGGGCCGCCCTCCAGGCGACTTCAATGCCCTTCGGGGTGATTTCCGCTCCTGGCTATCGCTACCATCCGGCTATCCTCGCGCAAGCTGCCGCAACCCTTTCAGAGATGTATGCCGGCCGACTGTGGGTCGCTCTTGGGAGCGGGCAGCGGCTCAACGAGGATGTCACGGGTTTGCACTGGCCGCACAAAGCAGAGCGCAATGCGCAGCTGCGGGAGTGCGCGGACATCATGAGGGCTTTGCTCGCGGGCGAGCGTGTCACGCACCGCGGGCGGGTCACAGCCATCGACGCGCGGCTCTACTCGCGCCCAGCAGTGCCACCTCTCCTGCTCGGTGCTGCCGTCACAGAAGAAACAGCGGAGTTCGTCGGCGGCTGGGCTGACGGCCTGCTGACGGTCAGCGCCTCGCCTGCGAAGGCGCGGAAAGTCGTCGAGGCGTTCCGGCGCGGCGGAGGCGGGGGAAAGCCGCTCGCCGTGCAGGTGACGATGAGCTGGGCGCCAAGCGATCAAGAAGCCTTGCAGCACGCCTTCGATCAGAGACGCTTCCAAGCTCTCGGCGGGGAGGCAAACTGGGACCTGCGTTCGCCGGAAGACTTCGAGCAAGCCACACGCTTCGTGCGGCCCGAAGATATGAAGGATTGCGTGCTCGTTTCGAGCGACCCCAGGCAGCACGCCGACTGGCTAAACGAATTCATCGAGATCGGCTTTGAGGACCTGCTGCTGCATCAGGTCGGGCGCAACCAGCTCGAATTTCTGGAGACCTTTGGCGCGAAGGTTCTTCCACAGCTGGCGAAAATGATGCATCTGACCGCCTTGCCGATGTGCAGGCGTCAGTCCTGACGACCGTCCCGACGACGCGCGCGGGTGCCGTTGCGCTCGCAAATTGGGCGGCCTCGTTCATGGAGGAATGTCGCGAGGACGAGGGCCATGATTACCGCTATGCGGACGCGGTGCCTGTCTGGCGCAAGCGGTATGACGACAGACAGCAAGAAGCCTCAGCTCTCGGGGGGACAGCTGAGGCTTCAAGGTGTTTCTAACCCCGCCAAGAGGTCCGAACGAGTCATGAATTCGGCGAACCGGATACAGGTTCCATGAAGCAGGAGCCCCGGCACCATGGACGGGGAGCTGGGCGCCCCAGGTGGATCAATCGGGCTGTGTGGTTGTGCCGGCGCCCGGACCGGCGCCTAAGTCTGCCCCCGTCAAAGGATCACTTCCTGGATCAGACAGGGTTCTCTTGAGAAGGGCGCCACTCGCCTTCTTTTGCGCTGCGTTCAGTTTCACTGACGCCATACCGTCGCCGCCGTCCAGCGGGATCGATCCTTCGACGTCTTCCAATCGCTTCCACTGATCGCCCGAGTTCCACGGTCCCTCGACGTCACCTTCGCCTTTCGACGTATTGACGTAAAGGTCGGTAAATCCCGGCATCCCAGGAAGCTTTCCGGGGGGAAAATTTGGGTCGATTGCGTAGAGCGCTTTTTCGAATGACTTTTGATGCGCGATCTCTCGCGTCATCAGGAAGGTCAACGCGTCCTTGATCCCGACGTCCTCGGTCACATTGATTA
>JAQGKN010000583.1 GCA_028290085.1 Hyphomicrobiales bacterium | reverse complement strand
TGGCGCGATCAAGCGCTGCGAGCCCATAGGCCTCGCGCAGAATGACGAAGGCGCGAGCCGCGATCGGTGCCCCCGCGCCCGTCTCATCGGCGAGGCGCGAGACGATGGTCGGGCCGCCGCGATCGATCAACGCGTTGGCGAGTGCCGTGGCCACGATCTCGCGGCGCAGGCGATGTCCCTGGATGGCGTCCGGGAAACGCTCAACCATGGGCCTTGGGAAATACAGCATGAGCTCGCGCGACAGGAAGGGATCGTCGGGGACGTCACTTTCCAACAGCGCGTCATGCGTCGCGAGCTTGGCATAGGCAAGGAGCACGGAGAGCTCGGGACGCGTGAGGCCGATGCCTGAGCGGGCGCGGGCGACCAGCGCTGCGTCGTCGGGCAGGAATTCCACGCCACGGTCGAGGCGGCCCTGCTTTTCGAGCGTCTGCATCAGCCGGATTGCAAAGCCGACGTCTTCCGGCCCGCGTCTTTGGGACAGGGAAAGGGAGAGCGGCTGGCGATAATTGTTGCGCAGCACGAGTGCAGCAATATCGTCCGTCATGGAGGCCAGAAGGGCGTTGCGTCCCTCCAGGTCGAGGCGTCCGTCGCGGATCGGCGCGCTGAGCGCGATCTTGATGTTGACCTCGATGTCGGAGGTGTTCACGCCCGCCGAATTGTCGATTGCATCCGAATTCAGCCGCACGCCCGCGAGGCCTGCCGCGATCCGGCCGCGCTGGGTGACACCGAGATTGGCGCCCTCGCCGATGACCTTGCAGCGCAGATCGGTGGCCGCGATGCGGACGGGATCATTGCTGCGGTCACCGGCCTGTTCGTCAGTCTCCTGGCTGGCGCGCACATAGGTGCCGATGCCGCCAAACCAGAGCAGATCGACGCGTGCGCGCAGGATGGCGCGGATCACCTCCTGCGGCGTCGCATGGGCCTGGTCGAGTCCGAGCAGGGCGCGCACTTCCGCCGATAGCGGGACCTGCTTCAATGTGCGCGGGTAGATGCCGCCGCCGGTCGAGAGCAGTTTGACGTCATAGTCCTGCCAGCTCGAGCGTGGAAGCGCGAAAAGGCGTGTGCGCTCAGCCAATGCCGCGGCAGGCTCAGGGTTTGGGTCGAGGAAAATGTCGCGATGGTCGAAGGCCGCGACGAGGTGGATCTCTTTCGACAGCAGCATGCCGTTGCCGAAGACATCGCCTGACATGTCGCCGACGCCCGCGACCGTGAAGGGTACGGACTGAATGTCGGTGCCGATCTCGCGGAAGTGGCGCTTGACCGCCTCCCACGCGCCGCGTGCCGTGATGCCCATTTTCTTGTGGTCGTAGCCCGCCGAGCCGCCCGATGCGAAGGCATCGCCCAGCCAATGGCCGTGCTCGAGTGAGATGCGGTTGGCGATGTCGGAGAAAGTGGCCGTTCCCTTGTCGGCGGCGACCACCAGATAGGGGTCGTCGCCATCGTGACGGACAGTGTCGCGCGGGGGCACGATCTGGCCTTCCACGATATTGTCGGTGAGGTCGAGCAGGGCGCGGATGAAGATTTCGTAGGAGGCGATACCTTCGGCCATGAAGGCTTCGCGGTCAGAGGCCGGCGGCAGGCGCTTGGGGAAAAAGCCTCCCTTGGCGCCGACGGGCACAATGACGGCGTTCTTCACCTGTTGCGCTTTTACGAGGCCCAGCACTTCGGTGCGGAAATCCTGCTGGCGGTCGGACCAGCGGATGCCGCCGCGCGCGACCTTGCCGAAGCGCAGGTGAATGCCCTCGACGCGGGGCGCATAAACCGTGATTTCGTAGAGCGGACGTGGCAGCGGCAGGTCGTCGATGCGGCGGCTTTCGAACTTGAACGAGATGGTTTCGCGCGCGCTGCCGTCTGGTGTCAGCTGGAAGTAATTGGTGCGCACGGCGGCGCGGATGGCGTTGAGAAAGCGCCTGAGAATGCGGTCTTCATCGAGGCTGGTGACGGCTGAGAGCCTGTCCTCGATTTCGGCGAGGATGGCGCTTTCGCGGGCCTCACGGTTTTGCGCATCAATATCGAGTTCGGGATCGAAGCGTGCGTAGACGAGGCGCAGCAGGGCCTCGGCGATCTCCGGGTTGCGGGTCTGCGCCTGCCAGAGGTAACTCTGTGAGAAAGCGACGCCGGCCTGACGCAGATAGCGGGCGAGTGCTCGCATCAGTGCGATGTCGCGCCAGAGCAGGCCCGGCGCGATGACCAGCGCATTGAAGCCGTCGCTCTCCGCGTCGCCGCGTGCAACCGCGCGCAGCAGGCTCTCGATGGCGATGCCGCGCTCTGCGATCGTCGCGGCGTCTGCCGTGTGATCGAGCGCCATGTCGTGTAGCCAGACCTCGCCTTGCGCGGCCGTGACGTCGGCTGTGCGTTCGCTGACGACGCGGAAGCCGAGATTTTCGAGCACCGGAACGCGCGCGGAGAGCGGCATGGGAGCGCCGAGCGAAAAGACGCGGAGCGAAGCGCGGGCGCTGTCGTCCTCGGGCGCACCGATCACGAAGGCGTAGGGCTCCTGCGTCGTGAGGCGCTCCAGAATGCCGATGTCTGCCATCGCCTGCGTGGCGCCGTAGCGGGCCATGTAGTCGGCAGAAAAGGCATCTCCGTAAGCGCTGGCGAGGTGCGGCCCTTCCGCGCCGTTCGCATGCAAGGCCTCGCGCAGCGCATCGCCCCATGTGCGGGAGAGCGCGGCAAGTCCGGCTTCGAGCTGGTCGCGCGGGATGACCGGCGTCTTGCCCTCGTCGCGGCCGATGATGAAGTGCACGCGGACGAGTGGTCCCTCCGGGTAGAAGGGGTAGACGGCTGAGACGCGGCCTTTGTAGACGTCCGCCAGATAGACCTCGGCCTTGCGGCGTACCTGTGAATCGTAGCGGTCGCGCGGGAAGTAGGCGAGGATCGACACAAAGCGATCGAAGCGGTCGAGCCGTGCCAGGGCGCGCAGGCGGGGCCTGTCGGCCAGGGAAGCAATCTCGCGTGCGAATTCCGACAGCGTCGCGATGTCGATCTGGAACAATTCGTCGCGCGGGAATGTCTCCAGAACAGAGGCGAGCATCTTGCCGGAATGGCTTTCCGCATCGAAATCCGCAGCTTCCAGTACGCGCGCCACCTTGTGGCGGATGTAGGGAATGGTGCTTGTCGAGTGCGTGTACGCGCTCGATGTGAAGAGCCCGATGAGGCGCAACTCGCCGCACAATGCACCGTCCGCGTCGAATTGCTTGATGCCGATGTAATCCATATGGACGCGGCGATGGATGCGCGAGCGCACATTGGCCTTGGTAATAATGAGCGCGTGCGGCTCGCGCAGAAACTCCAGCACTTCGGGCGTGATGGTGACGAGTTCGCGCCCGCGCCGCAGCACTTTCACATCGGGGTCGCGCAGGATGCCGAGGCCGGACCCGCCAATCGCATCGAAATCGGGCGCCTTCGCCGAGCCTATTTCTTCGAGCCGGTATTCGCGCACGCCCAGGAAAGTGAAATTGTCGGCTGCGAGCCAGTCGAGGAATTCGACCGCCTCGGCGAGTTCGTCGACCGGCAGATTGGGCGGGGAATTGCGGTAGGTGCGGGCGGCGCCGGCGACCCGCTCGCGC
>JAQGKN010000076.1 GCA_028290085.1 Hyphomicrobiales bacterium | reverse complement strand
GCGCACGACGGCAATTGCCGCAATCCGCACGATCTCACCCGCATGTCAGGCGGCTCCTCGGGCGGGTCGGGCGGGGCGACGGCGGCGGGTCTCTCGCCAATTTCGCTGGGCTCGGACACCAATGGCTCGATCCGCGTGCCCAGCTCCTTCTGCGGTCTCTTCGGCCTGAAGCCCACTTACGGGCGGCTGCCGCGCACCCGCAGCTTTCCCTTCTGCGACAGCCTCGATCATCTCGGCCCCATCGCCCGCAACAGCCGCGATCTCGCGCTGGCCTACGATCTGTTGCAGGGGTTCGACGCGGGCGATCCCGCGCAAGCGCGCCGCAACGTTGAGCTAGTCAGCACCGATCTCGGCAAGGGCGTCGGGGGGCTGCGCATCGCCATCGCAGGTGGCTATTTCGACACGTCGGGCATGCCGGAGGCTTCAGCCGCCGTCGCGAAAGCGGCGCGCGCGCTCGGCGCAACGCGGGTGCTGCCCATGGACGGCGCGGCAGAGGGCAGGGCTGCGGCCTTCCTCATCACCAATGCGGAAAGCTCGACGTTCCATCTGGATCGCCTGCGCAGGCAGGCGGATGATTTCGACCCCGACACGTGCGACAGGTTTCTGGCAGGTGCGCTTCTGCCAGCCGCATGGCTCGTGCAGGCACAACGCGCGCGCCGCTGGTTTCATGATCTGATGATGAAGCAGTTCGAGACGGTGGACCTCATCATCGCGCCCGCAACCCCGTGCGTCGCGCCGCGCACCGGCGAGAAGATCCTCCATTTCCGGGGCCGCGAGCTTCCTCTGCGCCCCAACATAGGCGTCTTCACGCAGCCGATTTCCTGCATCGGCCTGCCCGTGGCGGCCGTGCCCATCTTCGAGGGCGTCCTTCCCATCGGCGTGCAGATCATTGCCGCGCCCTGGCGGGAAGACCTTTGCCTGCGCGCGGCCCACGCGCTGGAGCAAGGCGGCGTGTCATCTGCGCGAAAGCCGAAATGAGGTCGCTCAGTTCGCGGCGAGGGGGCCCATAAGGCGCAAATATTCGATCTCTGGCGTGCCGTAGCAACCGGCAGCCAGGTTTTCCAGCACGGCACGGTCGCGCAGGTGGATATTGCCGCGCGTACCCTTGATGGCCCCGTGCCCCTCGAGCGCGTGGATGGCGCTCGTCACACCAGCCCGGCGCACCGAAAGGCCGCGAGCCAGTTGCTCATGGGCGAAAGCAAGGTCTTCCCCATTGTTCCGGTCGAAGTTCATCAGCAGGCAGCGCGAGAGGCGCTCCTCGATGGTGAAACTGCCATGCGAAAGCGCGGCGAACGAAAGCTGGATGGCCATGGCCTGCTGATAGCGAAACATCAGCCGCAGCACGGAGGGCCTCTCGCTGATCCAGTCGCTATAGGCCCCGGCTTCGACGGCAAATGCTGTTCCGGCCAATTGCACGCAGCAGCGCAAAGCCGAGCTGTCACCCATTATCAGCACATGGTCCGTAACGCCTTCGTAGCCAATTAGTCCGACCTCTATTGGCTCCGAGCCATTGATCGCCGCGGTAAGCGATGCGACTGCGGTTTCCATGAAGTGAACACGCTCGATGGGCGCACCTGGCTTGATGAGAACCTGGCGGAGCTCGAGCTGAACAAGGCTCATGAATGGCTTGATGGCACCAAAGTCGGCGATCGTAAGCCGCTGAAGAATTTGATTTTTGATATCAACGAAGGACATTTTTCCGCTCCTGGCCCTTGGGGCGGGAGCACTAAACGTGTCTCTCAGCCGTCTGCGCCCTTGGCGTCCACAAGCGGTCGGGTAGCGTAACACATTACCGGGAGGGGATGAGAAATGGTGCGGGCAGCACTCCCGCAAAGCCTTAGGGGGCTGGGCGGGAGCACTTGCGGCCTTTTTTCAGGGGTGCACCGTCTCGGTAAACCAGTCAGTCGGCAAAGCGTGGCCTACGCCCTGTTCGACGGCGCGCTGGTAAATCACCGAGCCGGCGGCCGCGAATTGGTAGCCGAGCCCTAGATTGTTCAGGAAGCAGGTGACGTCTTCCTCTGCATCTCGCCCCGTGACGCGCCCGGCGATGAGCTCCGGCAGGGTTGGGAATTTCTTGAAGTCGAGGCCCTGCGCGGCGTTCCAGCCGGTGTCCTTTGTGGCCTCCTGAAATTTCGCGCCTTTTGCCACGACCAGCATCGGCGCAGTGTCATGGGTATGCACCACGACCTTCTGCGCGGCGCGAATGGCGGCGGGCTCGATCTCGGGCTTCTTGATCGAGGACAGATGCATGCCGGGCTCCACCCACTTTTGGTAGAAGATCGGATCGATGGAATTGGTCCCGCACATGACGATGTCGGCGCCACCGATCGCGTCTTCGGGCTGTTCGACAGGCGTCACGGTGATGCCGAGCATTTCGCTCATGCGCACGCAGAAGGCCTCGCGGTTTTCGCGATTGGGGGAGAAACAGCGGATCGTGCGTATCTTGCGCACGGCGCAGACGGCTGTGAGCTGCGTCTCTGCCTGCCAGCCGGACCCCAGTATGCCGACTGTCTCGGCGTTCTCGCGCGCCATGTATTTGATGCCGAGGCCGTTGGTCGCGCCGACGCGAATGTGCTGCAGCACACCGTCGGGGAAGATGGCCAGCGGCTCGCCGTTATGGGTTGAGAACAGCAGCACGAGGCCGACATAGCGGTCGTTGGGCGCGGCTGGCACCTTTACACGGCGGTGCGAATTGCCGACGCGCGGATTGGTGATGATGTCCGAATTGATCCGGATTGCGCTGACGCCCAATTTCGGCACGACGCCGTCCATCGACTTCAGACCATAGACTGCATCCTCACTGTAGCTGGTGGGTGTGATGCAATCGGACCGCTGGCGCGTGATGCCGCGTCCTTCGGCGAGCTCGAGATAAGCCTCTTCGAGGGCGTCGATGCAGTCGGGCATCGTCAGGAGCTTTTCGACGTCCTCATTGGACAGGATCAGTGTCATGACGTGTTCCTCCCTTGGTATTTGGCCCGTCGTGCGCGCGCCTGTTGTCGTCTCTTATAGCAGCAGCCCCATCCGAATTCCC
>JAQGKN010000554.1 GCA_028290085.1 Hyphomicrobiales bacterium | reverse complement strand
TTTCCAACGATCTCGTGATGCCGGGTCTGCTGCGCAGCCAAGGCATTCGCGCGTGGATCGAGTCACGCGATCTCGGCTCGCTGATCCTCGTGATCCGGCGTCTTTCGATTATCGTGCTGCTGCTGATGGCCTTCTTTTATTTCCGCATCGCGGGAGAGGCGCAGCTCGCCTCCATCGGGCTGCTCTCTTTTGCAGCGATTTCGCAGATCGCCCCCGCATTCATCGGCGGCCTCATATGGCGGCGTGCCAATGCGCGCGGGGCCATGGCCGGCCTGATGACGGGCATCGCGATCTGGGCCTATACGTTGCTCATTCCCTCGCTCGACACTGCATCTCTCGCGCTGGATTCGCTCGTCACCAACGGCCCTCTGGGCATCGGCTTCCTGCGCCCGACAGCAATCTTCGGCCTTGAACTCGACCCGTTGGTGCATGGCGTGTTGTGGAGCCTGTGCCTCAACATCGTCACCTTCGTCGGATTTTCACTAACGCGTCATCCCAGCCCCATCGAGCGGCTTCAGGCGCAGATTTTTGTCGGCGTAGGTTCTACGCCCATCGCGCCGTCGTTCCGCATCTGGGGCGGCGGTGTCACAGCGCGCGAGCTGGAAAACACCGTGGGGCGGTATCTCGGTATCGAGCATACGAAGCGCGCCTTCGAGACTTTCATGGCGACACGCGGCATGCCACGCACCACGACGCTGGAAGCGGATGTGCATCTGCTACGCTTTGGCGAGCATATGCTGGCCTCCGCAATCGGCGCCGCCTCGTCACGCCTCGTGCTGTCGATCCTCCTGCGGCGGCGCAATCTTTCGCGCGGCGCGGCGCTGCAGCTCATCGACGAAGCCTCATCCTCGTTGCAGCAAAATCGCGACATGCTGCAATATGCGCTCGATTTCGCGCGGCAGGGCATCACCGTCCTCGATCCCGATCTGAGACTCATCTGCTGGAACCGGGCCTTCGGCGAGCTGTTCGACTTGCCGCCCGAGAAATTGCGTATCGGGATCGGTCTCGAAGAGATCGTGCGCTACAACGCGGAGCGCGGCATCTACGGCACAGGTTCGGAGGACGATTATATTGCCGTTCGCCTCGAGTTGCTGGTGCATGAGAGCGAGCCCTTCCGCCTGCGCCTGCATCCGCCTGTCAGCGTCGTGCTCGAAATCCGCTCCGCGCGCCTCCCTGATGGCGGCATCGTAACCACCTATACCGACGTCTCGGAAGCTGTGGCAGCAGAAGAAGCGCTGGAACGCACCAACGAAACGCTCGAACAGCGCGTGCGCGAGCGCACCGAAGAACTCGTGCGGCTCAACGACGAATTGGCCCGCGCCAAGGGACAGGCTGACGAAGCCAACCTCTCAAAGACGCGCTTTCTGGCCGCCGCCAGCCACGACATTCTGCAACCGCTTAATGCCGCGCGCCTGTACGCGACGTCGCTGCTGGAACGCATGGATAATGGCGAGACGGGCGCCGATGTAGACGCTGCCGAGAGAAAGCTTGCGAGCAATCTCGACATGTCGCTGGAGTCCGTCGAGGAAATTCTGACCGCTCTACTGGATATATCCCGGCTCGATTCTGGCGCGATGAAAGCCGAGCTCAGAAATTTCCGCATCGAAGAAATCTTGCGGCAATTGCGCATCGAATTCGAGCCCATGGCGCGGGAACGCGGCCTGAAGCTCACCTTCGTGCCGAGTTCGCTCACCGTGCGTTCCGACCGCCACCTGCTGCGCCGCTTGCTGCAAAACCTGATTTCCAACGCGATCAAATATACGCCGCAAGGACGCGTGCTCATCGGCTGCCGCCGGGGGGGCGACCGCGTTCGTGTGGAGGTGTGGGACACGGGGCTTGGCATTCCGCAGGCAAAGCAGAAGAGCGTTTTCCGCGAATTCGAGCGTCTGGCGCCCGCTGCGAAAACAGCGCCGGGGCTGGGGCTCGGGCTCTCCATTGTCGAGCGACTGAGCAAGGTTCTGCGCCATCGCATCACCCTCCGCTCGACGCTCGGCAGGGGCTCTATCTTCGGAGTCGAACTGCCAGTCGTGGCCGCCATGCCGGTCAGCATCGACATGCCCGCGACCGCTGTTCCCGCGCATCTGCCGTTGTCGGGAATGGTGGTGATCACCATCGACAACGAGCCTCGCATTCTCGAGGGCATGGTCGCTCTCCTCGGTGGTTGGGGCTGCAACGTCATCGCCGCCGCGAGCCAGCGAGACGCGGAGGCTGCACTCAATGCGCGCCGCCTCACGCCCGATGTCATCATCGCTGATTTCCACCTCGACGATGCCGATGGAATCGAAACCATCGTCGCCCTTCGCTGGAAGCTGGGTTCGAAACTACCAGCCGTGCTGGTCACAGCCGACCGCACGCCCGAAATGCGCGAACGCGCCGCGCAGAAGGACATTCACGTGTTCAACAAGCCGTTGAAGCCCGCGGCCCTGCGCTCGCTGCTGAGCCAGTGGCGCGTGACTCTGGGTGCCGCAGAGTGAGAAGCGCGGACCTCAGGCCGCGCGACTCTTCTTGGCAAAGCGGCCGTAGAACGTCTCGTGTTTCTTGGCCATATCGATCAGCAGATCGGTCGGCGTGAAACGCGGGCCGTAGGTCTTGGCCAGACGGTCGCAGAGCAGCACGAATTCCGACACGCCCATCCCGTCGATGTAACTCAGCGTGCCGCCCGTGAAGGGGGCAAAGCCGAAGCCGAGGATCGAGCCGACATCGGCCTCGCGCGGATCGGTGATCACGCCCTCTTCCACCGTGCGCGCGGCCTCCAGTGCCTGCGTTACGAGGAAGCGATGCTTCATGTCCTCGATGTTGAGATGGTCGGGATCGGCCTTGCTGCTCTGCAACTCGGCGAGGCCCGGCCACAGGGTTTTTGGGCCCTTCTCTGGATAATCGTAAAAGCCCTTGCCGTTCTTGCGGCCCAGACGTCCGTGGCGATTGACGAGATCGTCCAGCAATCGCTCCTGCTGCGGATCGACCGCGTCGACACCGAGATCCGCCTTGGCGGCCTGCAGAATTTTCCACGCGAGATCGAGCGCAACTTCATCGTTGAGCGAGAGCGGGCCGACCGGCATGCCTGCCATGCGCGCGACATTTTCGATCATCGCGGGCGGCACGCCCTCGGCGAACATGAGATGTCCCTCGCGCACATAGTTCAACACGCAGCGATTGGCATAAAAGCCGCGTGAATCGTTGACGACGATGGGCGTCTTGCGCAGCATGCGCACGAAGTCGAGCGCGGTGGCGAGCGCGCGGTCGCCCGTCCGCTTGCCGACGATTACTTCGACCAACATCATCCGTTCGACGGGCGAGAAGAAGTGGATGCCGATGAAATCCTCCGGTCTTGCAGCGTTTTCTGCGAGCGAGGTGATCGGCAGGGTGGATGTGTTGGACGCGAAGATCGTGCCCGGCGCCATCGCCGCATCGGCCTTGCGCATGGCGTCGGCCTTGACGTTGCGGTCCTCGAACACCGCTTCGATCACGAGGTCGCAAGTGGCGAGCGCGGCATAATCGGCGGTCGGTTCGATCAGTGCCAGAAGCGAATCGCGCTCCGCCGTCTTGGCGCGGCCCTTGGCGATCTGG
>JAQGKN010000550.1 GCA_028290085.1 Hyphomicrobiales bacterium | reverse complement strand
TCGCGCCTGCCTCGGCTTGAGGACCTGGGCGTGTCAGCGCAGGTCGGCGGCTACCGGCGCGGCTATGCCGAGGGGCCGGATGGGCGCACTTTGCGCATCGTCGAGCGTATCATCGAGGTCGATGACGACGGGCGCTACCTCGTGCAGGTGGCCGCGACGACCGAACAGATCGACCGCGACATCCTGCGCTTCGAAATCGCGCTGGCGATCACGTTCCTGATTCTCGCACTGGCACTCGTTGGCTCGACCTTGATGCAGGTGCGCTGGGGCCTTCAGCCGCTTCGTCGTTTGCAAGGGGAGGTGGCTTCCATCCGGCGCGGGGAGGGAGACAGGATTGACGGCACGTTCCCGCGCGATCTTGCGCCGCTGGCGAGCGAACTCAATCTTCTGATTGCCTCGAATCGTGAAATCGTGGAGCGCGCACGCACGCATGTCGGCAATCTTGCCCATGCGCTGAAAACGCCGCTCAGCGTGATAGCCAACGAGGCCAGCGGCGACGCCACGCCGTTCGCCGGCAAGGTGCACGAGCAAGCGACGCTCATGCGCGACCAGGTGAATTACTACCTCGACAAGGCCCGAGCGGCCGCGCGATCCAACGTGATCGGCAGCGCGACAGATGTGCAGCCTGTGCTCAATGGACTTGTCCGCACCTTTGAGAAAATCTACCGCGACCGCGAGCTCAGCTTCGAGTTGCACGCGGCCGACGAACTGAAGTTTCGCGGGGAAAAGCAGGATCTAGAGGAAATGATCGGCAATCTCCTCGATAATGCTGGCAAATGGGCATCGTCGGCGATCGCTGTCACGCTTCTGCGCGATGAGACCGTTGCTGGTGCGGATCACTCCTTTCTGGACGTTGTGATTGACGATGACGGCCCGGGCCTCCCCGAGCCGTTGCGTGCTGAAGCCATCGCGCGGGGGCGTCGCCTTGATGAATCAAAGCCCGGTTCGGGCCTTGGCCTTTCCATCGTCGCTGACCTCGCAGCTGTCTACGGCGGTACCTTTGGCC
This sequence comes from Hyphomicrobiales bacterium, assembly GCA_028290085.1. Taxonomy (GTDB): domain Bacteria; phylum Pseudomonadota; class Alphaproteobacteria; order Rhizobiales; family Beijerinckiaceae; genus Terripilifer. The sequence goes on along the minus strand of JAQGKN010000550.1, from coordinate 3,998 downwards.
TCGAAACCAGCCCCGAGGGTGGCTTAAGAGCCCGCTTGCGCCTTCCGGCGGCTTAATTCACAAGGTGATCAGCGAGCCAGACCGCAGGCGTGACAGATTGCGCCCTTTGCCGGTGGGCTTCTGAGAGAGTAAAGGACGCGCATGGTCTGGGTTGCCTTCGCTCTGATGACGGGTGCCGTCGTGCTTGCTGTGCTCTGGCCCCTTGGTCGGGCGCGAGCGGTGAAAACGCGCGACCCCGATGTCGCTTTCTACCGTAGCCAGGTCGAGGAAATCGGGCGGGACGCGTCTATCGGCCTGCTGACGCCGACCGATGCAGAGGCTGCCAAGGCCGAGGCCGCGCGGCGTCTGATGTTGGTCTCTGGTGACGCAAAGGCGACCGGCGTTCAGTCGCATGTTGCCGTGCGGATCGCGGCGGTGCTGTCGCTGATCGCAATCCCCGCCGTGGCACTGACCGTCTACATTCGCGTCGGCAGCCCAGAGTTTGCTGACCAGCCTTTGACCAAGAGGGTGGCCGAACGTGCTCCGCCACTGAATGTCGAAGACGCTCTCGCCCGTATCGAGAGCCACCTCGCTGCCAACCCGGATGACGGACGCGGCTGGGAGGTTGTGGCGCCCGTCTATATGCGTATGGGCAAGTTCGAGCAGGGCGCGCACGCCTTCGCCGAGGCGAACCGCGTGCTCGGAGCGACCCCGCAGAGACTGAATGCGCAGGCCGAGGCGCTGGTCTATGCCGCCAATGACACAGTGACGCCGCAGGCGCGTTCGCTCTTTGAAGAAGTTCTCACCACCCGGCAGGACGATCCGACCGCGCGCTTTTATCTGGCACTTGCCCGTGAACAGGCTGGCGACAGACAGGGCGCCATCGACGATTTTACGCGTCTGGCTGCTGACAGTCCGCCCGACGCGCCCTGGCAGGAGCCGGTGCGCCGCCGCATCGTGGCGCTGGGCGGAACGCCTCCGGCCGTGAAGGAAGCTCCCGCTGGTGTTCCCACGGGCGAGGCCGCCGAAGCCTTGCGTGCCATGCCGTCGGGCGATCAGCAGGCTGCGATTCGTGGCATGGTCGATGGGCTCGCCGCGCGACTCGCGCAAGACGGCCGCGATCCCGAGGGCTGGCTGCGCCTCGTGCGGGCCTATAGCGTCTTGAAAGAGCCAGAACTCGCGCGCACAGCGGTGCAGAATGCGCGCAAGGCGCTGGCTGAAGATCAGGCGGCGACGCGCCGCGTGGACGATCTCGCCCGTGAACTCGGACTGGAAGGCTGATCCATGACCCGTAAGGGCCGCCGCCTCACCCTCATCGCCTCAGCACTCTCTGTCATCTGCATCGCGGTCGGCCTGGGCCTCTATGCCATGAAGGACGGCGTCGTGTTCTTCGTCACGCCGACGGAACTCGCGGCCAAGACCAAGGAAATGCGTCCAAACGCCCGGCTTCGCATAGGCGGGCTGGTGCTGCCTGGCTCCCTTGTGAAAAGCGGCGATCGCCACGTTGCCTTCGTGATCTCCGACAATCAGAGCGAAGTGAAAGTCAGCTACACCGGCTTGCTTCCGGATTTGTTCCGGGAAGGGCAGGGTGTGGTGGCCGAGGGCACACTCGCCGGCGACGAATTCAAGGCTGACAGCGTGCTCGCCAAGCACGACGAGAAATACATGCCGCGCGAAGTCGCCGATAGTCTGAAGAAGCAGGGCGTCTGGAACGACGGCGGACAGGGTACCAAGACGGCCACGCCATGAGAGCGCGGCCAACATCGAGGGCAGGTTTATGATCGTCGAGATCGGACATTACGCGCTCGTATTGGCGCTGGCGCTGGCCCTCGTTCAGGGGGTGCTGCCACTCGCTGGAGCCCTGCGAGGTGATGCGGCGCTGATGGCCATTTCACGGCCTGCCGCAGTGACGCAATTTGTGCTCATCGGCCTGTCGTTTCTCGCGCTGACATACGCGCATGTCGTCTCCGATTTTTCGCTCGTCAACGTGTTCGAGAATTCGCATTCGGCCAAGCCGCTGATCTACAAGATCTCTGGCGTTTGGGGCAATCACGAGGGCTCCATGCTCCTGTGGGTGCTCATCCTCGCGCTGTTTGGCGCGCTTGTCGCGGTTTTCTCGCGTTCTATGCCGGATGATCTCAGGGCCATCGTCCTGTCCGTGCAGTCCTGGATTGCAGCGGCCTTTCTGCTTTTCGTGCTGTTCACGTCCAACCCTTTCGCGCGGCTGGCCATGCCGCCGATGGAGGGACGCGATCTCAATCCTCTGTTGCAGGACCCGGGCCTCGCGATCCATCCACCGCTGCTGTACGTCGGCTATGTCGGCTTCTCCATCACCTTCTCCTTCGCTGCTGCCGCGCTGATCTCGGGTCGGATCGATGCGGCCTGGGCGCGCTACGTTCGCCCTTGGACGCTGGTCTCATGGATCTTTCTGACGCTGGGTATCGCTATGGGCTCCTACTGGGCCTATTACACGCTGGGCTGGGGCGGTTTCTGGTTCTGGGACCCCGTCGAAAACGCCTCCCTCATGCCTTGGCTCGCCGGCACGGCGCTGCTGCATTCCGCCGCCGTGATGGAGAAGCGTGACGCGCTGAAGATCTGGACGATCTTCCTCGCCATTCTCGCTTTCTCCCTGTCACTGCTGGGCACGTTCCTGGTACGCTCTGGCGTGCTGACCTCGGTCCATGCCTTCGCGACTGATCCGCAGCGCGGCATCTTTATTCTTGCGATCCTCATCACTTTCATTGGTGGCTCTCTGGCGCTGTTTGCTTTCCGGGCCTCCTCACTGAAACCGGGTGGCATTTTCGCGCCGGTGTCGCGCGAAGGCGCGCTCGTGCTGAACAATCTTCTGCTGACGACGAGCTGCGCGACCGTCTTCGTCGGCACCCTTTACCCGCTGGCACTGGAAGCAATGACCGGCGAGAAGATTTCGGTCGGCGCGCCCTTCTTCAATCTGACATTCGGCCCGCTCTTCGTGCCGATCGTTCTGGCGATGCCCATCGGGCAGATGCTCGCGTGGAAGCGCGGAGACCTGCTGGGCGCGGCCCAGCGTGTCGTACTGGCAGTTTTGATCGGTGCTGTCGGGGCGCTTGCGCTTTATGCTCTTCAGGGCGGCCCGGTCGTCGCGCCGGTCCTCTGCGGCCTCGCGCTCTACCTCATCATTGGCTCCTTCGTTGAAATCGCCGGCCGCATCGCAGGGCGCCGCGTGCCCATCTCCGTCATGGCAGCGCGCGCGCTCGGTCTTCCACGCTCCGCCTGGGGAACGGCTTTCGCGCATGCGGGTATCGGCCTCACGCTGTTCGGGCTGGCGGCAACGAGCTGGGGCGTCGAGCGCATTCTCATTGCGCACGTCGGCGACGATATTCGCATCGGCCCGTATGAGGTCAGGGTGGAAAGAGTCGAGCCGCGCATGGGCTCAAATTACCGCGAATGGGTTGCCCATACCCGAGTGCGCTCGGGCGGCGTGGATGTAGCAACCATCGATCCATCTCGTCGCAGTTTCAGCACGCGCGAGATGGTCCGTACCGAAGCGGGCATCGTCACGCTCGGCTTCGGTCAGATCTACATGAACATCGCCGACCAGCGCGACGATGGCAGCCTCGACATCCGACTCTACTGGAAGCCGTATGTGGCACTGATCTGGCTCGGCGCGCTGGTCATGGCCTTCGGCGGTCTTCTGTCCCTGTCGGATCGCCGCCTGCGCATCGGCGTTGCCAAGCGAGCCGGCGCACGCGCGCAGGTTGCGCGTAACGTCCAGCCGGCGGAGTAAGACATGCGCCTGCGTATCCTCCTCGCCGCGTGCCTGATGCTCTTCCCTGGGCTCGCGTTCGCTGTGGAACCCGACGAGATTCTCAGCGACCCCATGCTGGAAACGCGAGCGCGCACGCTCTCCGCTGAGTTGCGCTGCCTCGTCTGCCAAAACCAGTCCATTGATGATTCCGCCGCGCCCTTGGCCAAGGATCTGCGCATCATCGTGCGTGAACGCCTCAAGGCTGGCGATAACGACGAAAAGGTGCGCGCCT
>JAQGKN010000519.1 GCA_028290085.1 Hyphomicrobiales bacterium | reverse complement strand
GTATCATCGGTGTCCATGCGTTGGTCGGTGAGTTGGCATTGTTGATTGGCACTGAAAGACCGGCGACCGTGGTCGCGCGCGAGCCATCTACGGTGTTGAAGATTTCCCGAGTACTCTTTCATCGCGTTTTGAAGGAATTTCCCCAAAGCGCCGTCCGGCTTCGTGGCGCGATAGAGAGCCGACTCAAAGCTTTTACCGCGGACCTGGTCGCCGAGTCCCAATCAGCTCACCGCGGGTATTAAATTCCGAGCGTGATCATGACGGGAACATGGTCGGACGGACGGTCCCAGCCGCGGGCCTCTTTATGAATATCCAGCGCTTCGACCTTTGGGCCGAGGTCTTTGCTGACCCAAATATGGTCGAGACGGCGACCCTTGTCGGCTGTCAGCCAATTCGGCGACCGGTAACTCCACCACGTGTAGAGCCGTTCCTCCGGAGGGATCTGCGTCCGCAATGCGTCGACCCAAGGACCCGCAGATTGAACACGCTGCAGCCCAGCAACTTCCACCGGCGTGTGACTGACGACCTTGAGAAGCGCTTTGTGGCTCCAGACATCGGTTTCCAGAGGTGCGATATTGAGGTCGCCTACAACGACGGATGAATGCCTGGCGAGGTCGGCATCTGTCATCCAGCTGGCCATTTCGTCCAGGAAGCCAAGTTTGTGCGCGAACTTCGCATTGAGCTCTGGGTCAGCTACGTCGCCACCGGCGGGCACGTAGAAATTGTGAATTGTGACATCGCGTCCCTCTGCGGTGAGCGTCGCGGCGATGTGGCGCGCGTCCCCTTTGGCGCAGAAGTCGTGGCGATCAATCTGTTTCAGCGGGTGCCGGGACGCAATAGCGACCCCGTGGTACCCTTTCTGTCCGTGGATTGCGATGTGCTCATATCCGGAGTCGCGGAGCGCACTGGCGGGGAACTCAGCGTCCCGGCATTTTGTCTCCTGCAGGCACAGGACATCCGGGCCATGCGACGCGAGGTAGCGCTGCACGAGCGGCATACGCAGCCGCACCGAATTGATGTTCCAAGTCGCAATCTTGAGTGCCATCCGCCACCTCACATTCGGAGGTGGACGTCGCACAAACCGATCTTGATCGCAACCCGGCCAACGTGATCCGGACTCGGGTCAAGAGACAAAAAACATCTTCAGTTGAAGCGCTCGTAGTTGATCTGGAAGAGAGACGCTTCCGGCTTCTGCGCAAGGTCGATATTCGACAGCGAAACCAGCGTTTCGTAGCCCTGCGGGTCCGTTACAGTCCATTGCTTCAGGTTGAAGGTGGCTGCATCGAAGACAAGACGGATCCGGGACGTGCCGCCGAATGTAGCTTTGTCCTCGACCAGGATCGAAACCGAGCGGTCATCTGATTTGACGTCCAGGATCTTTGTGTCCCGCGCGAGATCAATGCGCTCCTTCAAAAGGAACTTCAGGGGCGTCTGACCGATGAAGTAGACATCCTGTGTTGCCAACTTGCGGTCGCGGATCGCGACCGATGTCCCATCCGCTATGATCTCAAGCGTTGCAGGACGAGCGTATTCAAACCGCATCCGGCCGGGTCGCTGAACGTACAACTTGCCATCCGTCCGGCGGCCGTCCGCGCCAAGCTGGACGAAATCAGCAACCATGGTTGCGTTGCTGTTGAAGTAGGCATTCGCTTTCTGGATCGCGGTCGCAGCATCAATCCCGTTCTTGGCCGGTGCCTGCCGCGAAATAGCCTTGCTCGCTGAGGAGGGGCCGAGATTCAGCGGTGCGCCCGGCGATTGCGCCATGGCGGCGTTGACGGGGGCGAAAGCAAGGCAAAGTCCAAGAAGAGGCCAGATGCGCGACATAGCTAAATTCTTCCGGGTTTGTATCGATCAGGCCTTCTAGGCCGCGTGCATGGCGAATCTGAGACTAAAATTCACTCGGGCTCAGGGTCAAAAGCGCCGCGGTCAACACCGTTGCCAACTAAAATCTCCCGCTTGCCCGCATGGTTGGCTGCGCCAACGACGCCCTCGCGTTCCATGCGTTCGACCAGAGATGCAGCCTTGTTGTAGCCGACGGAAAGGCGGCGCTGGATGTAGCTGGTGGAGCACTTGCGGTCGCGCAGGACAATGGCAACGGCACGGTCGTACATGTCTCCCGATTCCTCGGCATCCATGCTGCCCGGCGTCGCCTTCTCGCTCTCGTCTGCGGCAAGGTCCTCGTCCGCGGTGATGGCGTCCAGATATTCCGGCTGCCCCTGCGTTTTCAGGTGCGCTACGATTTTCTCGACCTCTTCGTCCGCTACAAAGGGACCGTGGACACGTGAGATACGGCCACCACCGGCCATGTGAAGCATGTCGCCTTGGCCGAGCAACTGCTCTGCTCCCTGCTCGCCCAGGATCGTCCGTGAGTCGATTTTCGACGTCACCTGGAAGGAGATGCGCGTCGGGAAGTTCGCCTTGATCGTACCGGTGATGACATCCACGGACGGTCGCTGCGTCGCCATGATCAAGTGAATGCCAGCGGCGCGGGCCATCTGCGCGAGACGCTGAATCGCACCTTCGATGTCTTTGCCTGCGACCATCATCAGGTCGGCCATTTCGTCGACAATGACGACGATATACGGCAAGGGCGAGAGGTCCATGTCCTCTTTTTCGTATATCGCCTCGCCAGTTTCGCGATCATAACCTGTCTGCACAGTGCGGGAGATCACCTGCCCTTTTGCGGCCGCTTCGGCAACGCGTGCATTGAACCCGTCAATGTTGCGAACGCCGACCTTCGACATTTTCTTGTAACGGTCTTCCATCTCCCGGACGGCCCATTTCAGCGCGACGACCGCTTTCTTGGGGTCGGTCACCACGGGCGTCAGGAGATGCGGAATGCCGTCGTACACGGACAGTTCGAGCATCTTCGGATCGACCATGATCAGGCGGCACTCTTCCGGTTTCAGCCGGTAAAGTAGCGACAGGATCATCGTGTTGATGGCAACCGACTTGCCCGAGCCGGTGGTTCCTGCGACCAGCAAATGTGGCATGCGGGCGAGATCGACGATGACCGGCTCGCCGCCGATCGTCTTGCCGAGTGCGATTGCGAGGCGATGCTTGCTCTTTTCAAAATCCTCCGACGCAAGAAGCTCACGCAGATAAACGGTTTCGCGGCGCTGGTTGGGAAGTTCGATGCCGATGGCATTGCGCCCCTGGACCACGGCGACGCGCGCTGAAATCGCTGACATGGAACGGGCGATGTCGTCGGCCAGGCCGATGACCCGTGACGACTTGATGCCGGGTGCAGGCTCAAGTTCATAGAGGGTGACGACCGGGCCTGGCCGGACGTTGATGATTTCTCCTTTGACGCCGAAATCGTCCAGCACGCCTTCCAGAAGCCGTGCGTTCTGCTCAAGTGCATCTTCCGAAATTTTGCTGACCGCTTGCTTTTTTGCTTCTGCAAGAAGAAGGAGCGGGGGAAGTTCGTAGACGTTTCGCGCAAGCAGCGAAGGTTGGGCTTCGCGCAACGCGCGTTTGCCACTTTTAATAGCTGCGGCGGGGGCCGTCACTCGGCTCGGAGCGAGCTGAGGTTCGGCAACTTCCTCGTCATCAAATGCCTCAATGGGTGCCGGGGGGCGGCTCGGGCGGTCTCTCGCGGCATCGAGTGTCGGCTCGATGCGCTGGGCTGCGCGTGGCGGTTGCGGCGCAGCTGCACGCCTCGGGCGTTCCATCTCCGGCTCCAGGCGTTTCTCTTCCGCCGGCGTTCCCACGCGGCGCTGAATAGCCGCCTTCATGCTGAGTAGCCCGTGGATCACAGCACCAAGCGAGATGAGGCCCAAACCGGGCTCTCCTGAAGCATCGTCGTCGTCTTCGCCCGCGCTTCGGCGGTCAGCTCTGTATTCGCCTTCGTCCTCGCCATCCTCTGTGTCATCGGCGTATGTGCCGGAAATACCAAATCCTGACGCCGCACTCATGGCCAGCAAGGAAATGGCAGCGCAAACGGTGCCGGCAAGAACAAGGGGAAGGCCGGATCCTCCACCAAATCGACGCGGCAGGGCCAACAAAGCGTCGCCGACTACCCCGCCCAAGCCTGTCGGCAATGGCCAGCGGTCGGTCACGGGAAGAAGCGAAAGGACCGCAGCAGTTGCGATCGTGCCAACCAACCAGAGCATGACCCTCAAACGAGGGCGTTCGAGACGACGGGCGGTGACAAGGCGCCAGCCCCAGCATGCGAGAGGGACGAGAAGCGCGACCGCAGCAAGGCCGACCATCTGCATGACC
>JAQGKN010000475.1 GCA_028290085.1 Hyphomicrobiales bacterium | reverse complement strand
CCAAGTCAAGCTAAGGAGAGAGATCGATCGAGGCGGTTTCCTTTGCATTGAAGGACGCGCGCCAGTAAGACAGTCGCATCATAAGCCTTAGATGTGAGAAGTGCCTCCGTGGTTGCCGTCCATGATGCTGACAAGGATCCCCAGCAGATCCTCGGCGAGCTTCGGGTCGAAATCGACCGGATCGATGCCGAGATGCATGCTCTCCTCATGTCTCGGGGTGAGATTGTCGATCGCCTGATCGGTGTTAAGGCCCGCCAGGGCGGAGGCTCTGCATTTCGTCCTGGCCGTGAGGCCGAGATGATGCGCCGCCTCGCTGAGCGCCATCGGGGCCTGCTACCACTCGACACGATCGAGGGCATCTGGCGAATCATCATCTCGACGTTCACGTTCGTGCAGTCGAATTACAGCGTTCATGCCGACATCGCTGGCGGCGAAGCGGCGATGCGCGATTCCGAGCGGTTTCACTTCGGCTTCACTGTGCCCTATATCACTCATCACGGGGCGGCCGGCGTCATTGATGCCGTCGCCCGATCGAGTGGCGATCTCGGCATGTTTCGGATCGATGGTGGGATCACCGCGGGTGCTTGGTGGAAGCGCCTTATTGCTCCGGAAGCGCCGAAGATTATCGCACGCCTGCCGTTTGTCGAAAGACCGGACCATCCAGCAGGGATGCCGGTGTTCGTCGTCGCCAAGCCGCTGGCTGATGCGGCCGCGCGCGACATCATTCTTTATTGCGCGCAACTCGAGCGATGGCGTGATGCGCTTCCGTCCACGCTCGTGGGTGTTGGCGCCGAAATCATCGGCAATGCCGCTGACGAATATGGGCTGTCGTTATTGCTGGCAGCGCCAGCAGCCACAAGTGAAAATGCACTTCAGCTGGCGATGAAAGATGCGAACGCGGGTCATGTGCGTCTCAGCGAGGTGGGCAGCCATGCCGCGCGGTTCGCTTTCCAACGGACGGCTCATCCCCTGAAGGACGCTTGAGCAGGTCGGCTTCAGTTTTTAAATTCTTTGCTTTCCGGAATCATCGCATGTCGAAGACGCTTCCCGCCGACCGTCCTGTTCCCCGTCCGGGTATTCTGGCGATCGATCCCTATGTGCCCGGCAAAAGTGGCGCGGCGGGTGGTGGAAAGGTTCATAAGCTCTCATCCAACGAGACGCCGCTAGGCCCATCGCCCCGCGCAATCGAGGCCTTTGCATCCATCGCATCAAAACTGGAATTGTACCCCGACGGGTCGGTGACCCGCTTGCGTTCGGCGATCGCCACGCGTTTCGGTCTGGATGCCGCCAGAATTGTCTGCGGGAATGGCTCGGATGATTTGCTGCATCTTCTCGCTGCGGCCTATGTGGGGCCGGGAGACGAAGGCATTTTCACCACGCATGGCTTTCTCGTCTATCGCATCGCCATTCTCGCGGCCGGCGGCGTTCCCGTCGTCGCACCGGAAAAAGACCTGACGGCCGACGTTGATGCCATTCTTGGCTGTGTCACTGACCGCACACGGATCGTCTATCTCGCCAATCCGAACAATCCGACCGGTACGTATCTCCCGTTTGAGGAGGTGAAGCGGCTGCACGCTGGACTCCCGAAGCATGTGCTGCTGGTGCTTGACGCAGCCTATGCCGAATATGTTCGCCGCAATGATTATGCGGAGGGAATCGAGCTCGTTTCGACAAGCGATAACGTCGTCATGACGCGGACGTTTTCGAAAATCTTCGGCCTCGCCAATCTACGTTTAGGCTGGTGCTATGCGCCCGCCGGGATTTGCGATGCCCTCAACCGCATTCGTGGTCCTTTCAACGTCAACGGTCCGGCGCTCGAAGCGGGCATCGCAGCGCTCGAAGACACGGGGCACGTCCAGGCCGCAATCGATCACAATTCGAAATGGCTGCCGTGGCTCATTGAAGAGGTCAGTCGTCTTGGTTTGCGGGTCACGCCCAGCGTTGCCAATTTTGTGCTGATTCACTTCCCGCAGTCGCCGGGGAAGAGTGCTGCCGACGCGGAAGCGTTCCTGTCCCAAAGGGGACTCGTCCTGCGGGGTGTTGGCGCCTACGGGCTCCCCGATGCCTTGCGTTTAACGGTGGGTACGGAAGAAGCTTGCCGGCTCGTCGTCGCCGCCTTGCGTGATTTCCGGGCGGGTCAGCATGCCTGAGCATTTGGGCGCACCGCTGATCGAACCGCTCTTCAAACGGCTGGCTGTGATCGGTGTCGGGCTGATCGGCTCCTCAATCCTGCGTGTCGCTCGGCAACAAAACCTCGCATCCGCACTCGTTGCCATCGATTCGACAGACGTCGTGTGCAGTCGCGCCCGTGCGCTCGGACTGGCCGATTACGTGACAACGGACGCTTGCGAAGGTGTCTCCGGCGCCGATCTCATTATTATCTGTACGCCCGTTGGGGCCATCGGCACGGTCGTGGCCCAGATTGCCCCGCATCTGTCTGGAGGCGCGCTTGTTTCAGACGTTGGATCGGTAAAGGGCGCCGTCGTCGCGGTGGCGCAGCCGCATCTGCCGCCGTCGGTTCATTTCGTCCCCGCGCATCCAGTTGCTGGGACGGAATATTCGGGGCCGGATGCCGGCTTTTCAACGCTGTTCCTGCATCGTTGGTGCATCTTGACACCCCCAGATGGTACGAATCCGAGCGCCGTTGATGCGATGCGCGCCTTTTGGGTTGGAGCCGGATCCAATGTCGAGGTCATGACCCCCGCGCATCACGATCTCGTCCTGGCGATTACGAGCCACGTGCCCCATCTGATTGCTTATAACATCGTAGGGACTGCGGCCGATCTCGAGGAGGTCACACAATCTGAGGTCATCAAGTTTTCGGCCGGTGGCTTCCGGGATTTCACGCGCATCGCAGCCTCCGACCCGACCATGTGGCGTGATATCTTCCTGCACAATCGTGAAGCGGTCCTGGAAATGCTCGGGCGCTTCAACGAAGATCTCGCAGCGCTTCAGCGCATGATCCGCTGGGGTGACGGGCAGGGCTTGCACGACCTGTTCACGCGCACCCGCGCAATCCGCCGCAGCATCATTGCTCAGGGGCAGGAAACACCCGCCGCAGATTTCGGGCGGCACGGCGATCTCGGCGGCAAAGATCCGGACTAGTAGAGCGGGCGAAGCTGAACCGGCGTTTTGATAGGGCCGACAAATATGCGGCCATCCTGCAGCCGCACGGGCCACTGCAACGACGTCGCCGCCCCGATGAATGCATCGGCACGTTTGCCCATTAATCCGCCGAGCACACCTTTGAGCGCACCTCCAGAGGACACACCGAGCTTGGCGAGAAGCGGCCCGGCGCCATCGGCCGAAGCGGATAACTGACCCTGGACGCGGTGCTCGTCGTCGAGATCGAGCGCGCCGGTCGTTTCGATGCGCATGGGTCCCTTGATGATCTTGCCCGTTTGCAGGTCGATGCGCCCGCCCTGGCTCCGCCAGTTTTCGAGCGATCGACGCCAGCTGCCGCAGTGTAGGTCAGCTGCTCGGGTGATCGCGCCTTGCAGAACCAAGTCGGTTTTGTCGGGTGTGCCAGTCAGGCCATCGAGTTGCGGAAGCTCCGCCGCGGTTACGAGCAGGGCGACGTCGATGGCATTGTCTGCGGCGGGGCGCTCGCCATCCGAGCGCAGATGGAGCTCCAGCGCTTTCGCGCCTATGCTCACGTCTCGCCCATCGTCGGCGCGATAATTTGACGACGGTTGTGCGACGACGAGTGAAAGTCTTTCCAGCCGGTTTGTCGCAAGACGAAGACTGAGTCGCAGCGCTTTCCATGTGATTGCGCTAGGTGTCGTTCCGTCATCTATCGTGAGTGGCCCGTCGAGATCAGCAAGAACGAGCTTGGGGTTGTAGACCTGCGCAACAATCGTGAGTCCCCCAAGTGTCAGCGCCACGGGCTTGCCCTCGACGTCAGCCCGCAACGAAGCGTTGCCGCAACGCAATTCGAGCCTAAACGGAAAGCCGCCCATGGTGCGGTTTGGGCAGGACCAATGCCGGCCTGCAGAGGCTTCCGAGGCGAGCCAGCCGTCAATTGCTCCGTTTGCGGTTCGTGATCCTATCCACCAGAACCCAGACCAGAGGATCGCGGCCACAAGCAGGAGGCCGACCGGAAGATAGAGACCCAATCGGCTCACGGCTTGCGGTCGCGTTTCCGCGGACTCATATTGCGCGTCCATACGCTTATCCCTGACAGTCGAGAAAATGGTGCCCCGACTCTCGATAGCGAGTTCGTTCCGGCCGAAGCCGCGGTGCATGATGAGTGAAGATGGCGATCTCTGGGTGTTCGGCTACGGATCTTTGATGTGGCGCCCCGGCTTTACGTTCGAAGAAATGCAACCGGCCCTCGTCCGTGGTTATCATCGCTCATTGTGCATCTACTCCCATGTGCATCGCGGCACACCCGAGAAACCGGGTCTTGTCCTCGGGCTTGATCGCGCAGGCTCCTGCCATGGTGTTTCGTTTCGTGTCCTCGCTCCAGAGCGAGCCGCGACCTTGTCCTACCTACGGGAGCGGGAACAGGTGACTTCCGTCTACAAGGAAGTGTTCCTGAGCACCCGGCTCGACGACGGCCGGGAGGTTACGTCGGTTGCATATGTCGTCGACCCCCATCATCCGCAATATGCGGGTCGTCTGAACCGCTCTGATCTCTTGCGATTCGTCGCTCAGGGCCACGGCATGTCGGGCGCCAATATCGACTATGTCCGGGCAACGCACGACCATCTCACGGCAACGGGCATAGAAGATCGAT
>JAQGKN010000105.1 GCA_028290085.1 Hyphomicrobiales bacterium | reverse complement strand
CGGAAGGGGATAGAAGCCCGTAAATGGGGAGAGGGACGCGCGGCAGGACGCGGCGCATCACAACGTGTTGGCGGGAATAACAGAAGCTTCCTGCCCTGTCCAGCCGCCGGGGTGATTCACACGGTCAATTCACAGGGTCTTCCGTGAAGGGTTCGTTTTCATCCAGAACGCGGGTCGTGTGACCCATCTTCCGGCCGGGGCGCGCCTCGTGCTTGCCGTAGAGATGCAGGCAGAGACCGGGCTGCTCCAGCAGCTCGTGCCAATGATCGGCGTCTGCGCCGATCAGGTTGCGCATGTCGATGCGGCCGTGCGCGCGCGGCGAGCCTAGAGGCCAGCCGCAGATCGCGCGTACATGCTGCTCGAATTGCGAGGTGACCGAGCCATCGATGGTCCAATGGCCGGAATTGTGCACGCGCGGCGCGATCTCGTTGACGATTAGCCGCTCGCGCGTCTCTCCGCCGGTCGTGTCCTCGACGAGGAACATTTCGACAGCGATGACACCGACGTAATCGAGGGCCTCGGCGATGCGGCCTGTCATGTCGATGGCCGCTTGCGCCGTCTCGGCCTTGAGGCGGGCCGGGACGAGGGTGCGTGAGAGAATGTGATGCGTATGCTCGTTCTCGCAGACGTCCCAGGCAGCGAAGGCGCCCTGCGTGCTGCGCGCGCCGATCACGGAGACCTCGCGGGTGAAGGGCACGAGCCCCTCGAGAATGGCCGGCTGCATGCCGAGCGCCTCGAATGCCTGGGCGAGATCGCTGGCGTCACGCAGCATCACCTGCCCCTTGCCGTCATAGCCGAAGCGGCGGGTCTTCAAGATCGAGGGCAGCCCCAGAGATTCCACGGCTGCCTGCAGGCCTGCGAGGTCATCGACCGCGGCAAAAGGCGCGGTCGGGATGCCCGAGGCGTTGAGGAACGCTTTTTCCGTCAGCCTGTCCTGCGTCGTCGCCAAGGCCTTGGGGCCCGGGCGTACGGCTCGCCGTGCCGCGAGGAAGGCGGCGGTTGAGGCCGGAACATTCTCGAATTCGTAGCTGACCACAACAACCGAGGCGGCGAAAGCGGCCAGCGCCTCCTCGTCCTCATAGGACGCAATGGTCGCCTGCGCGCAGACGTCGAGGGCAGGGCCACGGTCTGGGGCATAGATATGGGTCCGAAGGCCCAGCCGCGCGGCTGCCATGGCGAGCATGCGGCCGAGCTGGCCGCTGCCCAGAATGCCGATGGTATCGCCGGGATTGATGCGCGGGTTCATGTCAGGCGCTCGCGCCCGGCTCGTCCTGGGGATGCTCGGCGACGGTCGCCGCCTGCGCTGCGCGGAAGGCGTCGAGCCTTTCCGCCAGCGCGGGGTCGTTGAGCGCAAGCACGGCTGCGGCCAGAAGGGCCGCGTTAGCGGCGCCCGCCTTGCCGATAGCCAGCGTTCCGACCGGAATGCCGGCGGGCATCTGCACGATCGAGAGCAGCGAATCCTGTCCCGAAAGGGCGCGCGATTCGACGGGCACACCAAAGACCGGCAACGGCGTCATGGCGGCCGTCATGCCCGGCAGATGGGCGGCGCCACCGGCACCGGCGATGATGATCTGGAAACCTGCATCGCGCGCGCCCTTTGCAAAGGCCACGAGACGGTCGGGCGTGCGATGGGCGGAGACGATGCGCGCCTCGTAGCCGATTTCAAGCTTATCAAGCATTTCGGTCGCGTGGCGCATGGTGACCCAGTCGGACTGGCTTCCCATGATTACGGCGACGGGTTTGCTGGTCATGACCACGGGGCAACCTCGCGCTGGCCTTTTGCGAAGCTCGCGGACATAGACGAAGGCGGGGCGAAGGGCAAGCCGGATCGTGGCGCGAGCAAATGCTCAGGCGATGATGTCGGGCGTTAGCATGTCCTCGACGAAGGCCAGACGGTCGCGCAAAAAGAGCTTTCGCTTCTTCAGACGCTGCAGCTGCAATTGATCGCCTTTGCCCACAAGTGCCAGCGCGTCAATCGCGGCATCGAGGTCCCGGTGTTCCTGGCGCAGCCGATCCAGCTCGGAGGCCAGCATATCGCGCTCTTCGTCATTCAGTCTGTTCGACATGCACCGAAAATTCCGCCGGAGATACGCTCGTGGGCCCTGCTGCCGATGGTCGTCGCGGCGTCATCAACAACGACGCGAGAACGCGACCGACATACATAGCAATTATGCGCGTTCGCTTGCAGCTTCGCAAGATTGCGTTGGCTACCTTCGCGCTTTCGCGTCGAAAGCCATCGACAGGTTTGCGGCATTTTCTGGAGGATTGGACGGCATCTTTGAATTGCTGCTCTGCCGCATAAAATATGAGCTTTCCGGCAGCTGGGCTGCGCGTTTTGGGCTTCGCGACGCGATAGTTTTATGTCAGACTTTGACCGTCGCTAGCAATCTCGGAAGGAATTGCCGATGTCGATGCATAGCCATCTCAACGAACTCCAGCGCCGTCACAAGGCGCTTGAAAAAGAGATCGAGACGGAAAAGCTCCACCTGTCTACCGACGACCTCAGACTCGTCGAGCTCAAGCGAAAAAAGCTGATGCTCAAGGACCAGATCGAAAAGCTTCGAACGACTACGGAAGCGCCGACCCTGCATTGAGCCGGTCGCGATCAACTCCCCTCACTGACCATGCCTGCATCCCGTCGCCGTTTTTTGCGCCTGGATAACCTGCGAGTGTGGCCGCCGTGTTCTGCGCGTGCGGCGGCCGCTGTTCTGTCTGCGCGTGCGCTTTCACGCGACCAGTTCGTGTATTCCATCCCAGATCAGTTTCACGCCCAGCGCGAAGGTCAGTGTCGTGACGATCCGGTAGAAATGCTTGGGCGATACACGCCGCACGAGCCAGACGCCAGCCAATGTCGCGGCGATCGCCACTGGAAACAGGACGGCGGAGGTCGCCATATTGTCTGACGAGACTTGCCCCATGGCTGCGAAGAAGCCGAGCTTGATCCAGTTCAGGATGCCGTAAAGCACAGAAGCCGTGCCCGCGAAGAGCATCGGCGGCATGCGAAGCGGTACTGCGAAGGCCTGAAAGGGAACGCCGCCTGCGTTGGCAAGAAAGCTCGTAAAACCGCCGACCGTTCCCCAGGCGACGCCGGGGCCCCATTTCGCTTGTTCTCCGGGCGTATCGGCGGGCGCGCTGCGCAGCCAGTACATCAGCACGAAAATGACCGCGATGATGCCGACGGCGAGTTCGACCATGGCGTTCGAGACGCGTGACGCAAGCAAGGCGCCGAGACCCATGCCGATCAGGGCACCCGGCATAAAGAAGAGCAGCGGCTTCGCGCTCCAGCTGTTGCGGAACGACCAGATGGAGACCGCATCCTGCACGATCAGGATCGGCAGCATGATCGCCGCACCCTGGAGCGGAGGCACCACCATCACCATGAGGGGAAGGGAAACCATGCCTAAACCGGAAAAGCCGCCTTTCGACAGGCCCAAGAGTATTACGGCAGGAATAGCAGCAAGATAGAAAGTCCAATCCAAGATCATTGCGTCCCCTGGGCGACCAGTCTCGCCCCTTATGGTTAGGCCTAAGAGATAAGGCAGACACCGTTGCCTTGAGAGCCTCGCAGACGCAAGAAAGGGGCCGCTAGCGGATAGCAGGAGGAGGCTCGCTCAGAAGCCTCGTCGGTCCGCATGACCTAAGCCCAGGAGGGACCGATGCCCAGCTCTTATGCGCAAGTCTATGCCGCATGGCAAAAGGATCCGTCCGCTTTTTGGGCAGAGGCAGCAAAAGCCATCGACTGGATTGAGGCGCCGCGCAAAATCTTCGACGCGGCGGAGGGCCCCTATGGCCGCTGGTTCCCGGATGCGACCTGCAACACCTGCTACAACGCCATCGATCGTCACGTTGAAAACGGTCGCGCCGACCAGCCGGCCATCATCTACGACAGCCCTGTCGCCGGGGCGAAGCGGGTTATCACCTACGCTGAACTTCTCGCCGAGGTAAGCGCGCTCGCCGCCGTGCTGCAGGATTTCGGCGTGGCGAAGGGCGATCGCGTCATCGTCTACATGCCGATGATTCCCGAAGCGCTCGTGGCAATGCTGGCTTGCGCGCGGATCGGTGCCGTTCATTCCGTGGTGTTCGGCGGCTTCGCAGCCAAGGAACTCGCCACGCGCATCGACGATGCGAAGCCGAAACTCGTGCTGACGGCGTCCTGCGGTATCGAGCCGGGCCGTATCGTCGCCTACAAGCCGTTGCTTGACGCGGCGATCGAAATGTCGTCGGCCAAGCCGGACAGCGTGCTCGTGCTGCCGCGCCCGCAGGCGCAGGCTGTCATGATCGAAGGGCGCGATCACGATTGGCGCGTGCTTGTCGATGCCGCGCGAGCTGAGGGGCGAGCCGCGCCCTGCGTAAGCGTGAAGGCGACCGATCCGCTCTACATTCTCTACACCTCGGGAACGACGGGCATTCCGAAGGGCGTCGTACGCGACAATGGCGGCCACATGGTCGCGCTCGCCTGGACGATGAGCAATCTCTACGGCGTGAAGCCCGGTGAAGTGTTCTGGTCGGCCTCAGACGTCGGCTGGGTGGTTGGTCATTCCTACATCGTCTATGCGCCGTTGCTGCATGGCGCGACGACGGTGGTGTACGAAGGCAAGCCCATTGGCACGCCCGATGCCGGTGCTTTCT
>JAQGKN010000454.1 GCA_028290085.1 Hyphomicrobiales bacterium | reverse complement strand
CATGCACGATGCCGCTGATCACGCGCCGATCGTCCACCCTCGCCTTGCCTCGCGTGTTGGTGGGTAGATGCGGCGCGATCTTCGAAAACTGCGTGTCCGTTAGCCAGAATTGATCCCGATTCATCGTAGCTTCCTTTCGGAAGCCGTGAATCACAAGGCCATCCTCATGCCAACCATTTTATGGGTCTGGGCCCTAGTCCGTTGCGCACGGAATCCGGCCCTCGATCTTCCACTGCCTTGATGTGCGCCGCCTGCACTTCGGGCCGTCCGCCACCGTTCAGCAGTCGCAGGCCCGAGATCGCGCAGCGACTGTCGTAAGCGTCGCGCACAACGCGGCGGAATGCCTGATCACGAAACGGGCGCGTCAACGTTTGCTCGATCATTGGACGCTCGTATTCGAAGACGGATTCCTCCTCCGCGAAGCCGTAGAGAGAAGCCTGCGGACGCGCCGCAGGTTGCTCATAAGGCCGCAATGTCATGGTCATGCCAGCCTGAATAATACGCTGGAATTCGTCCGACGGAATGGGACGAACAGACCAGCCGAACCAGCCTTTGCTTGTGCCTCCATCGTCGCGCTGGGCGCGGCTTTCTTAATTGTCGTCGCCCACGCGAAACGGCACAGAGGAAACGAAATTGATGAAGGAACCAGCTTCAATAATTGCGTAGAAATGGTCGGGCGTTGAGGCATCGGGGATGACCGCCGTCACGCGTGCCATCGCGAAATAGGCCTGCTTCCCAGCCTTTACGTTCGCGCCCTCGCCCGCGCGGCGCGGCTCATAATAAACGATCCAGTCTCCCACAGCCGCTTGCGCCGCCGGGAGATATCGCTTTGGAAAGTGATACCGCTCCTCGGGGACGTCGTCGTACGAGGGTGAGAGTCGCGTGGTAAAAACCGCGTTTGCCATGTGCAATTCGTGCCTGGCGCGCCACCCTCAGTCAAGCCATGGCGGTACGAGCCCACCCAACACCGTCACGCGAACGTGTCTCCGCTCCAGCTAAAACCATCCGCCACTCCACACGTTTCCCCTCTGCCACGAGCCCTCGTGTCTGGAGTGATTGACAACTCCTGAAGAGACGAGTGAAGGATGGAGGTCGTTATGCGTGTGAAACTTCTCGCTGCGTTGGCAGCGATGACTTTCGCCGTCATGGCCGCGACCCCAATTTCTTCCGCAAGCGCCCAGCAAAACGTTGGCGGACCTGGTTGGTCTAGCGGCGTGGCAGGCCAGAACTGCGATGATCCAGCCTATCGGATGGATCCGCGTTGCTATGGCAACTGACTCACAGCAAGGCGGTAACGCCATAAGCAACAGATAGAAGCGAGGGCTGATGCGAGTCAGCCCTCTTTTCGTGGACGCGCGCCTACCGCGTGAACCGCACGGGAACGGCGAGCGAGATGTTGCCGCCCATCTCCGGCGGTGGTGCGGGAATGGGACTGGCGCGACGCACGAGGGCCAGGGCGTCCTGATCGAGCGCCGCATTGCCCGACGTGCCGCTCAGCGAAACCGAGAGCACCTGCCCCCCCGACCCGATGCGGAAGGACACGCGCGCCGTCCCGGTCGCGCCGTTGGATGCCGGACGCTTGAAGCGGTTGAGATGGGCCGCGACCTGACTTTGCCAGGAGGCGCGCGCAGCCGCCGACACGGCGGGTGCACCCGATGAGGGAGCCGCGCGCGTGTCCTGCGCCGCACGCAGCGCCGGTGGCGCCGTTTTCTGCACGGGCTTGGGCTTGCGCGGCTTTACTTCGCGTGGCGGCGCCTCGACTTTCTTCTTCACCACGGGCTTTGGCGGTGGTGGCGGCGGAAGGATGGCTTCAGCCATCGCGGGCGCCGGCGGCGGCGGCTCCACAACGGGTTCAGGCGGTGTTGGCTGTTCGGGCGTGGGTGGCTCGGGCTCCGGCGGCTCCTCGACCGGCTCCGGCTGCGCGTCCGCCTGCTGTACCACCAGGCCAGGCGGCACCTCTTCCTTTACGGTCTCGCTCGGCGGCTCCAGATCGATCAGGATCGCTTCAGGGACGCCCGGCACGACCTGGGGCACCGACCAGTTCAAAGACGACCACACGGCGCCCGCATGCAGGCCAACAACCAGCACGGCTGCTGTGGTCCAGCGAAGAAGGGCCGCACGGCTCACGGCGCGGCTTCCAGCCCGACGAGGGCTACCTTCAGAGAGCCCGCGCCGCGCAGCAGATTCATCACCGAAATCAGTTCGCCATAGGCGACGCTCGGGTCCGCGCGCAGGAAGATGCGTTGCGTGCGATCGCTCGCCGTCTTGCCGTCGAGCGTGGCCTGCAGGATGTCGCGTCCGACCGGATCATCGCCCAACGCGAGCGTGAGATCGCTCTTCACAGTCAGGAAGATCGGCTGATCGGGACGCGGCTGCGGCTGGGCGTTCGACGTCGGCAGATCGACGGAGACGTCGACCGTCGAAAGCGGCGCCGCCACCATGAAGATGATGAGCAGAACCAAGATGACGTCGATGAACGGTGTCACGTTGATCTCAGCGAGTTCGGCGAGATCGTCGCCGGTATCCTTCAGACTGACCCCCATGTCCCCTACTCCGCCAGACGAACGGAGGGACGCGGCGCCAGATGCACGGCGCCCGTGACGTGCGACGCAGCCGGCACGAGCGCGGCGCGATCGAGATCGCGCGAGACGTGCTGCAGCACCTCGCCGGAGGCGTCCGCCAGTGCCGCGCGATAACCCGCGATGGCGCGAGCAAAGACGTTGTAGATGATCACCGCCGGGATGGCGGCAACCAGACCGATGGCGGTCGCCAGCAGCGCTTCCGCGATGCCGGGCGCAACCACCGCGAGATTTGTCGTCTTCGTCTGGCTGATGCCGATGAAGGCGTTCATGATGCCCCACACTGTGCCAAACAGGCCCACGAAAGGCGCCGTGGCGCCAATGGTCGCCAGCAGCCCGGTGCCGCGCGCCATGTTGCGCCCTGCCCCGGCCTCGAGACGCGACAAGGCGATAGCAACGCGCTCCTTGATACCGTCGGCGGCCAGTTCGGAGGACCGCTGCATCTCGTACAAGGCCGCATCGGCGAGGGACGCGACGGCCCCTCGCAGACGGGCATTGCCCAGCGCCACGGACGCAGCATCGAGGCTCTCGGCGCGGGCAAGACAACGCGTCGAGAGCGTTGCCTTGCGCTTTGCTGCGAGAAGCTCAAGCCCCTTGGCGATCCAGATCGTCCAGGTCACCAGCGACGCGAAGGCGAGCCCCACAATCACCGCTTTCACGACAATGTCTGCCTGCAGGAACATGCTCCATGGCGAAAGATCGTGCGGCAGGGTGGCCATCGCCGACTGCGCAAGGGCCGGAGACGCTCCTGCGGCGTAAACGACGGCCGTGACGGACGATTTCTTGAAGATCATGCTCTCAACTCCCTTCGCAACCCGCTCAGAACGTGGCGGTCAATCCCACCCGCATCGCACGCGGCGAGCCGGGTGTGATGTTGTTGTTGCCATCCGCCGTCGCATAATATTTCGCGTTAAGAATATTCTCGACGTTGATCTGCGCCTTGAGATGGTCGTTGATCTTGAAGAACAGCGCGGTATCCACACGCGTGAAACCGGGAAGACGCACTGTGTTGTCGACCGCTGCGTAAGAATTCGTCTGGTGCACGACCGCGGCTCCAACGCCGAATTGCTCGTTGATGTTGTAGCGGTTCCAGAGCGTGAAGGTATTGTATGGCACGAGCTGGAGACGATTGCCCACAGGCGCCGCCGACGTGGTGCTCGTGATCTTGGCATTGGTGTAGGCATAGCCTCCCGAGATCTGCCACTTGTCGGTGATATAACCGTTGATGCCGAGCTCGATGCCGTTCGCGCGTGACTGGCCCGAAAGCAGGAAGAAGCCGGGGTTGAGCGGATCATTGACGCGGGTGTTCTCGCGGTCGAGCTGGTAGACCGCAGCGGTGAGCTGCAGGTCTGCACGCACGTCCCATTTGACGCCAACTTCCTTGTTGGTGAACTTTTCCGGCTTGAGGAAGACCGTGTTGGGCGCGAGCGCGCCGAACTGATCGCCGGATGCCGGCAAGTACGACACGCTGTAGCTCGCATAGACCGACACATCCTCGCGCGGCTTCACGATAATGCCACCACGCGGCGAGACGAGATTGTCGGTGTGCGTGAGCTGCAACCC
>JAQGKN010000451.1 GCA_028290085.1 Hyphomicrobiales bacterium | reverse complement strand
ACTACCTGCTGGAAATGCCATTACTCGCGGACTATCTCGAAGACGGCCTGTCTGGCTTCGACATGTCGTGCGAGGACATGGAGCGTGGCCGACTGTGATGAATAAGTTCAAACGCAGTCGCCCAGCGGAAAGCGACGCAGCAACAGTCCAGACCTGAGCACGAAAGCAGTTGTCGTCATTGCGAGCGAAGCGAAGCAATCCAGTGCGGTCCAGCGACTCCTAGATTGCTTCGTCGCTTTGCTCCTCGCAATGACGATGCCGGTTGCGTGACGCAAATCACGCGCAGCATGCTCCCACCTGATGATCCGGTGTAGTCGCGCCACCGGGGCGGCGCAGGCGGCAGACATCCACCTCGCGCTCCTCGAGCGCCATTTCCAAGATGTGATGCAGGCCGCAAAGGATGGGCATGTCCTTGCCCACGCAATGCTCCGAAAGCTCATGCCAATCCTCTTCGCCGGCATTTGCACGGAAGGTGCGGACGGCGCGCGCAGCGAACTCGCCCACCGAAATGTCTTCGTCGCGCGCGGCGCGGCGAATGCGTGCGTAAAAGGCGGCCCCGATCGAAATCACCGCGGCTTCCGCCACACGCTCGTGCGAACAGGTGCTGATGAGTTCTCCAAGAAGCATCTTGCTTCCCCCGTGGTTCTTGAAACGACGAATAATAAAAATCGACGACGATCTGCACCTCTATTCACTGAACCTGACACTGACGTGACGCGACTGCGTTCAAACCATGCCGGTACGGAAAGCGACAGAGCAGATGTTCGGCGAGCAATGCTGGAAAAGACGCGAATAATCTCGCGTCTCAGGCCACGGACGGCATATGCGTCACGGCGGGTTGTCCCGCCAATGCATCCAGATATTCGATGCACCAGCGATGGACGTTATGCTCGCGCAAGTAACGGATCATCGGCTTAATGCGACTGATCCTTTCCTCAAGCGGCATGTCGAACGCAGCCTTGAAGGCATGCGCCATTCCGTCGGTGTCGTAAGGGTTGACCATAATCGCACCCCTCAACTCACGTGCCGCACCCGCAAAGCGGGAAAGCACCAGCACGCCTGGATTTTCTTCATTCTGCGCGGCCACGAATTCCTTGGCAACCAAATTCATTCCATCTCGCAAAGGCGTGACCACGCCCATGCGTGCGGAGCGGTAGAGACCCGCCAATGCGGCGCGTGCGATGGACCGATTGACGTAGCGGATGGGTGCCCAATCGATGTCACCGAACTTGCCATTGACGCGTCCGGCGACCTCGGCCACTTCGCGATTGATCTCCCCATATTCCGGGATCATTTCGCGTGTCGTGGGTGCGATCTGCAGAGCGTAGAACTGGTGACGGTAGTCAGGATAAAGCTCCAGAAAACGCCCGAATGCTTCGATGCGCTGCGGGATACCCTTGGAATAGTCGAGCCTGTCCACACTGAGCGCGAGCATCTTGCCTTCAAGCGATTTCTCCAGCCGCCGGTTGGTTGCCGACAGTGGTTCGCGCGCGAACCGGATGAATTCCTCGGTGTCGATGGAAATTGGAAAAACGCCTGTCTGGCAGACCCTACCGAACGCTTCGATCTTGCCGGACGCATCGGACTCGACGCCCATTTCCTCGCGCAGATAGTACAGAAAATTGTCGAGGAACTGCTTCGTCTGGAAGCCGATCAGATCGTAGCAGGCAAGGTTGGCTGCAAGCCGCGCATGATTGGGCAGGATGACCAGCAGCTCAGGCGCGGGCCATGGAATGTGCAGGAAAAAACCGATGCGGTTCTTTACACCCAGCGCCCGCAACTCAGAGGCGAGGGGAATGAGATGATAGTCGTGCACCCAGATGATGTCATCGTGCTTGAGCATCGGCGCGAGCGTGCGTGCGAAGGTCTGATTGACGCGGTAATAGCCGGCCATGTCGCGACGCGCGAATTCAGTCAGGCCAGGGCGATGATGAAACAGCGGCCAGAGCGCGCGATTGGCGAAGCCGTTGTAATATTCGTCATGATCGCGCTGCGTCAGGTCGATGGTGACGTAATCGACATTGTTCCAGCGCACCTCGGAAGTCTTGGGCAGGCCATCATTGAGCTCGCTGACTTCGCCGCTCCAACCCAGCCACAGCCCACCCTGGCGTTCAAGAGCGTTTCGCACGGCGACGGAAAGTCCACCAGCCGAATAACGCTCATTCGGCTTCGGGATGCGGTTGGAAACTGCGATTAGACGTCCCAAGTCGATGGTCCTCCCCTCGCGCGTCACGCGCCTGTCTAAAAAGCATCCTCCCACGGTCGTGAGAGACGCATCGCGGCCCGGATCAAGCCGACCATCGAGTAGGACTGGGGAAAATTGCCCCACAATTCTCCGCTGTGCGGATCAATCCCCTCCGACAGCAGACCGAGCGACGATCTATGCGATAGAAGCCGCTCGAAGATGGCGCGCGCCTCATCGCGACGGCCCACAGCAGCGAGCGCCTCGACCAGCCAGAAACTGCAGATGACGAAGGAGATTTCGGGTGGTCCGAAATCATCCGGCCTGCGATAGCGGAAGAGATGATCTCCCTCTCGCAGTTCGGCCTCGATAGCTGCCAGCGTCGACAAGAACCTCGGGTCATCCGCGCGGATGAATCCAAGCTCCTGAAGCAGCAAGAGGCTGCCATCCAGATCTTCCCCATCAAACGTTGCAACGAACGAGTTTAGCCTTTCGTTCCAGGCTCGCTCCCAAATTCCAGCGTGCATGCGCTCGGCACGATCGCGCCAGAGATCCGCGCGATCGTCGAGGCCGAGCTTGACCGCGATGCGATGCAGCCGGTCACACGCCGCCCAGCACATGACACTCGAATGCGTGTGAATCTCCGCGCGCGTGCGAAATTCCCAGAGACCGGCGTCGGGTTCG
>JAQGKN010000399.1 GCA_028290085.1 Hyphomicrobiales bacterium | reverse complement strand
GAGATGCTGGAGGCGGAGGTGCAACTCGTGCTGACCGACCGCACCCCGCTCAGTCACAACAGCTTTGGCGGCATCGTCAGCCAAAAAGTGTGGCGCTTCGCAGATCTCGGTACGCGGCTTGAATATCTTCTGGAAGGCTTCGGCTGGTGCAACATGCCGACTCACATGGTGGAGAGGCCGATTGCCGAGGGACGCCTCAAGCGCCTTGAGATCGCGGGAGCCCCGCCCGTCGCACTGATGATTCAAGTCATGCATGAGCGCGGCCGGGCACCGGGACGCGCAGGGCGCTGGCTGATCGAAGACCTGCGGCGCAGGCTCGTCACCTGCCCGGCGGAGTTCATCAGCGTGTGAGGGACGCTCTCGCTCGCGTGAGCAGCCTCATGCAGCCCGCACCAGCGCCGAGCCATTCTCTCCACCGAGCTTGAAGGATCCGACGAGTTCGGCCAAAGCGGCGGCTTCGGCGGCCATGGCGCGGCTCGCAGCCGTTGTCTCTTCGACCATCGCCGCGTTCTGCTGGGTTGTCTGATCCATCGTGTTGACGGCGATATTGACCTCGTGCGCACCTGCCGCCTGCTCTTTCGCGCTGGCCGCGATGTCCGTCGTCAGCGTTTGCACCTCGGTGATTTGCGCGAGCAAGCGGGCAATCGTGCCGCCTGCTTCACCCGCTCTTTTGACGCCGTTTTCAACGTTGCCCTGAGCGCTCGCGATCAAGCCCTTGATCTCTTTTGCAGCATCCGCGGAACGCTGGGCCAGCGCGCGTACTTCTGAAGCGACAACGGCAAATCCACGCCCGGAATCACCGGCACGCGCAGCCTCGACGCCCGCATTCAAGGCGAGCAGATTTGTCTGGAAGGCTATTTCATCGATCACGCCGATAATCGTGGAGATCTTCTCCGAGGATCTGGCGATGTCGTGAATGGTATTCACTGTGGCCTCGACTTTGAGGTTGCCTTGCCGCGCCTCGGCCGTCGCCTGCGCTGCGGTCGCATTGACCACAGCACTTGCTTCGGCCGTATGTTTCACCGTCTGTGTAATGTGATCGATGGCTGCGGCCGTCTGCTCAAGGCTGGCCGCTTGCTGTTCAAGCCGCTGGGAGAAGGCTTCGGAGGCGTCGGAGACTTCATGCGAGTTTGCGCGGATCGAGATGATGGCATCGGCAATAGAACTCATGACGACACGCAGCTTCTCGGCCGAGGTGTTGTAATCGAACCTCAACGGTTCAGCCGCGGGGTAGAGCACGGTCTGGATGCGATAGGCCAGATCTCCTTCTGCCAGGCGCTTTAAGCCGTACCCAAGAACAGCAACCGCCTGCTCAGCCTTCGCCTGCTGATCGTGTGCCATTGCTTCGCGCTCGGCCCGACTCTCGTCCTCCCGCCCGCGCGCGGCAGACGCGTCCTTTTCCAAAGCGATCTTTTCGCCCCCCTGATCGCGAAAAGTCATCAATGCAGAGGCCATGGCTCCCAACTCGTCAGCTCGATTGGCGCAGGGATTTCGACCTCCAGATGCCCGCCAGCCAATTCATTCATGGCGACCGTCATCAGCCGAACCGGGCGGGCAATGGTCCGCGACAACCAGAGACCGGCGACAACAGCCATTGCGAGAGCGAGCATCGAACTCGTGATCAGCGTCATGCGCGCAAAGCTCAGAGCGAGCTTCTGGCTGTTCTGGTTCCGCTCGATCAGCGGCATGAGACGCGCATCAGCATTCGCAGCGGCTTCTCTGAAAGGTTGCAAGGTGCTCTTGGCGTCGAACAAAAGATCGATTGCCTGTTGCGCTGTGCCAGGCGCCTTGGCGAGTGTCATGATGCGATCACCCGCGTCGGCTCCCCATTTTCTTCCTGCGGAGTCCCGAACATCGCTAGAACGAGGCAGAATCCGCTTGTAAGCCGCCGTGAAATCGTCATAGCCCAACTCGCGAATAAAATATTGAATTGAAATACTATATTACGTTACGGTAGATATTTTAACGGCAAAACCCTCTTGCCTGCCATCTGAATTTAGACTCATCGCCTTTTTATTTCGTTAAAACATGGTATCCCGAGTCATCGATCAAAAATATCCGGTAAAAATACCTATCTAGATCGCATTTTTGAATTTTTGCATTACGCAACGTCACTTTAAACCGGCCGTGACTTACAAATTTGAACGAATACCCGTTAATTGCCGATTCAGTTAATTCGACTAGACTGTGTCCGCCCAGCCCTAAATTGCGGGCGGCCGCAAGAAACCAATTGCCCATTTCCAAGGTGCCCATCCATGAAAAATATTCTTTATGCGCTGGCCGCGACCGCGGCTCTCATCGGTGGAGCGAAGGCCCAGACATTCCCGACGCAACCGATCAAAATGATCGTCCCCTTCGCAGCGGGCGGCCCAACCGACGTGATCGCGCGCCTCGTAGGCGAGCACATGTCCAAGACACTTGGGCAGCCCGTCACGATCGAGAACATCACCGGCGCTGGCGGCACCACGGGCATCACCCTGGCCTCTCAGGCCAAGCCGGACGGCTATACGATCATGATGGGCCATATGGGAACGCATGGCGCCGCGCCGGCGCTGTACCCAGACCTGAAATACGATCCGGCCAGGGATTTCGAACCGATCGGCATGGCCGCCGGCACGCCGGTAGTCATCGTCGCCCGGAAGGATTTCCCGGCCAAGGATCTGAAGGAGTTCGCCGCCTATCTGAAGACCAATGGCGACAAGATCAAGCAAGCGCATGCCGGAATCGGGGCCGTGTCGCAGATGACCTGCGTTATGCTGAATTCCCAGGTGGGCGCAAACCCCACCACCCTCACCTTTACTGGCTCCGGGCCAATCCTGAGCGACCTCATGGCCGGTAAGGTCGATTATGCCTGCGACCAGATCGTCAATCTGGTAACGCAGATCAAGGCTGGATCCATCCGCGCCTACGCGATTGCAAGTGCAGAGCGTTCGCCTGTCTTGCCCGATGTGCCGACCACCGCAGAAGCCGGGCTGCCGGACTATCAGGTGACCGCCTGGAATGCCGCCTTCGCACCGAAGGGCACGCCCAAGGACATCGTGGTCAAGCTGAATGCGGCGCTCGGTCAAGCCATCGACGATCCCGCGACTCGCAAAGCACTTCTCGATCTGGGCGCGGTCCTCCCACAGAGATTTCAGCGCGGCAGCGAATGGCTCCGGAACTTCGTCGTGAATGAAATTGCGCGGTGGACGCCCGTGCTGAAGGTGGCTTCCGCAAAGTAACCGTCATAAATCGACCGGCTGGGAAGACCTGCGCCTCAGCCCCTCTTGGGAGGCTCGAGGCGCAGCGAGTCGTTCCCTGCCCGCTTGAGGAATCTGGCGACCTTGTCGGACATGGCTGCCAGCACCCAGGGCAACAGCACGCTGACGTTGACCTGATCGTCGGTCACATCCAGCGTGCCGTCGATCATTTGGCCAAGCGCGCCGACCCTGAGGTCGGCATGCTGCTCCTTCCAGGCAATATCGGCCGCAGCCAGCTTGGTGCCATAGTCGATACGCATCTGCTCCAGCCCCTCGCGCAAGCGGCGCGTGGCCTCTTGCGCGCCGAGCTGGTGGGGAATGCTGATCGTCATTTCCCGCACCATCGCGGTCTCCCGTTGCGGACGCTCAGGCCGAGACGCGCTTCACGCGCGCTTCCTCGGCCAGCTTGGCTGGATCCGTCTGAGGCGCGCCGACGGTTGCATCGCGCAGGCCTTCGGCGAAGCCGCTGGCACGCGCGGTCACTTCGCGCACGCCCTCCCGCAGAGCATCGCCAGCGCCTTCCTTCAGGGCGCGACCAGCATCCGCAAAAGTGCGGTTTTCCATCGCGGACTGACGGATAACCCCGCCCAGCACAGCACCGACCGCAAGGCCGATCGCCGACAGCAGCAGCGGATGCTCCGCGCCCGTATCGCGCGCCGTGCGGGTGAAATCCGCGCCTCGGTCGCGCAGGGCGCTTGCGCGCGCGCCCGTGCTGTCACGCATATGCGAAGCGGTTTCCGCCACACGCGATGCGGTCGCACGGGCCGTGCCGGCCACGCGGGCCGGAAGTTGAGCCGCACGTTCGCGCCATTCCTCGGGGTGGATGTCGCCCGCCCGCTCGCTCAGGGAATCCCAGTTGTCGCGCAGGCTATCTCGCGCCTGCTCGGTCCAGCGGCGTCCGGTTTCGGTGGAGCGCAGGAGACCACCGGCAAAGGCGCCCGCCCCGGCCAGAACCATCAGCATGCCGAGCTGGCCGCGATGGCTTTCGTCGAACAGGGGTTTCACGCGGTCCATGGCCGGGCGAACGGCATCGACGGCGGGCTGCACGCGATCCAGCGCCGGCTGAACGCGGTCGGTCGCTGTTTTCACGAGATCCTGCACTTTGTCGGAGGCGGCGGAATATTTGTCGCTAATCTGGCTAACGAGGTTTTCTCCCGCCTCGCGCAGAGAGTCTTTTACATTGGCGGCAGCGCCGGTTGCACTGTCGCGAGCCGCCCCGATAGCGCCGCGCGCGTCCGCAACCGCGTTTTCAGCCTGGTAGGAGGCACGCGTGGCAGCCTGCTTGACGGCGTCCGCCGCGCCAGCCACATCCGACACTTCGTCATAGCCATACCCGGCGACGCCGCCGGGAACGTAACCGCGCGGCGCATCAGCGGCATAGGGATCGCGCCAGGCGTGTTCGTCCGCCGCACCATTCCAGTTCTTGGCGAGACCGTAGATACCGGCGGCCAGAAGCGCTGTCGTGACGGGCGGCTTGCGATAGAGGTGCCAGCCAATGCCTGCGCCAATCAGCAGGACCGGGATGGGGTTCTCGATTGCGGTGCGCTGGAGCTTGCGTGAGAACTCGCTCGTCTGGCGCGTGCTGGTGTCGCGCATGTTGCCGAGCGCATTGTCCTTAGCCTCGCGGATGTAGCTGACCACCTGGTCTTTCAGCTTCTCGGCCTGATCGGCGGCTTCACGCTTGGCGTTTTCGACCGTTTTCGGATCCTTGATGTCGGCGATCGTCTGCTGCAGACGTGCGCGCGCCGTCTCGGCCTCGCGCTCGAGACGACGCAGGTCATTGTCACCGCTTTGATCCGCCATGGCACCCTCCTAGATCCGCCGCCGAGGCCGCGGATGAGCGCGGCACGGCAGGCGATGAATCGAATTGTCTCGTGACGAACGCGTGATCCGCTCTTGCGTTCCGGCAGAGGTGACGATTCCCGAGGCGAGCCGTGCCAGCCAATGCCTGCGCCAATCAGCAGGACCGGG
>JAQGKN010000368.1 GCA_028290085.1 Hyphomicrobiales bacterium | reverse complement strand
CGACGTCAGAGGTGCGCAGCTGCGCGTGCGCTCCTATGGAGAAGCTGCGATCTTTGCCCATGGCGAAGCAGTTTCGGTCGTGCCGGATCTCGCGCGGATACGCCTGCATCGGCGCGCGGACAGCACGAGCGTCAGCGCTTGCGCACCTTCCGGCCTCGTCGCCGTCGAGTAGAATGGGCGAGGATCGCTGGCGCAGAAAGCCGTAAGAAATGGGGAAGAGGACACATGCAATTCGGACTCTATGCGCCATTGCCGCACGTCACCGTGGGTTCTCCCGAGATCGACAGCTCCGTCGAGGGCGCGCTGGCGCCGCTGCCACAGGGCGCCTCGGATTCGGCCTACGATCTTGCCCGCGACGTCCTGCTTGCGGCTGACGAGGCGGGCTTCGACATCGCTCTGTTTGCCGAGCGGCATCTGGGAGCCGATCTCGAAGCCTGGGTTCTGGCCTCCGCCATCTCATCGCAGACGAAGCGCATGAAGGCGATGGTGGCGGTCCATCCGGGGCTCTGGCACCCGGTCATGGTCGCCAAGATGGCTGCGTCGCTGGATCGAATTGCGAGGGGGCGCATGGTCATCAATCTGGTGACGGGCTGGAACGTCGAGGAAGCCCGGATGTTTGGCGGCGACATCGAACTCGGCAACGAAGACCGCTACGCGCGCGCCGAGGAATTCGTCGACATCCTGCGTGGGGTCTGGACCCAAACGCCCTTCACCTACAAAGGCCGGATCTTCGACATCGAGGCGACGGAACTGCGGCTCAGGCCCGCCGGCACCGTTCCGCCCGAAATCTTCACCGCCAGCCGCAGCCCGCGCGGGCTCGACATGATCGCCCGCAGCGGCGACTGGTGGTTTCTCGACTACGATAAGGAAGCTACGTCGATCGAAGAGGTGATGGAAAGTCTCCGTCGCTCCAAATCTTCGATGGACGAAAAGGCGGCGCGTCTCGGCCGTAGGGTGCGTTATGCGCTGAACCCGTTTGTAGCCTTCGGAGCGAGCCGCGAGGTGGCTGCGCAAAATGCCATGAAGCTGTTGACTACGGGGCCGGACACCGATCAGCGCAAGATCCAGTCGCGCATAGGCCCGGCCATGAAGGCGGGTTGCGTTGGCACGCCGGAACAGGTTCGCGCCCAGTTGCGTGCCTATGAGGCGATGGGCATCGAGTTCTTCCTGCTCAAGTTCGTGCCGACGATCGAGGGTGTCGCGGAAATCCGCGATGAACTGATCGTTCCGATGCGCGGATGAGTGCTGAAGCGCCCGTCAAGCCAAGGCTATTCAGAACTGGGAACAAATGCGCCCCTGAGAAGTTTTTTGCCGTATGTGCGAGTTGAAAACTCGGCTGCGTCCTGCGCGTCTTTGCGAAAGAAATCTCAAGAGTTAGAGGCGCAGTTAGACAGGCGGGGCTCTGGTAGAAGCGGTGCGGTTTCAGTTGCATTTTGGCTTTCTGAAATGGACATAGGAGCGAAAAATGAGCTCTCTGAGTCGCCGTACACTTGTGATGCACCTCCTGCCTGGCGCCACGGTCGCTGGTGCTGGACTTTTGGCCGCCGGGTGGACCCTTAAGCCGGACCTCGCCGAAGCAACACCGTTGAGCATGGGCATGGGGACAGAATCCCAATTCAATCTGGATTCTCTGGTCGAGGACGCACAGGCCGTCGTCGTCAGCCGCCCGCATCGTCGTGCGCGGCGGCGGCGCGTTTGCTGGTGGAGAAGGGGGCGTCGGGTCTGCACCTGGCGATAGACGCGTCCGCTACAACCCAACTTCTGGGTGACCTATGTTCACTTGCACTTCTGTAGAAGATGCAGGCTCGGGCGATTACGCGGGGTGCAATTGCAAATGTCGTGAAATTCAGGATGTCACCCGTCGTGTCGAAACAGATCTTTCCCGACGCGGCTTCATATCCGGGATCGCGGCCTCAGCTGCAACGATCGGTCTACCGCGATCCGCGTTGGCCGACTTCGTCCGTGAAATGCCTGCGCGGCCGATCTTGTTTACGAATGTTCGGCTTTTCGACGGAAAGTCGAATTCATTGCGTGAGGGCATAGGTCTACTGATCGAAGGCAACAGGGTCATTGCCGTCGTCACGGACGACCTCGTGGTGGATGGCGCGCAGGTGATTGATTGTGGCGGCCGGGTCGTCATGCCCGGCTTGATCGACGCTCACTGGCATTGCTACTTCGCCGCCGTGCCGCTCCCGACATTGTTGACTGCTGATATTGGTTTTCTCCATCTTGCAGCTGGTGCGGAGGCCGAACGCACGTTGATGCGGGGGTTCACCACAGTGCGCGACCTCGGTGGTCCCGCGTTTGCTCTTAAAGCGGCCATCGACCAGGGACTGGTAGCGGGGCCGCGCATATATCCCTCTGGCGCAATGATAACTTCCACCGGTGGGCACGGAGACTTGCGTTCCCTCTCCGACTTGCCGAGACGCACCGGCGGGCCATTGAGCACGCCCGAGCAAGCAGGAGCCGCCGCTATTGCCGACAGCGCGGACGAAGTCCGCATGCGTGTGCGCGAGCAGCTTTTTCAGGGCGCATCCCAGATCAAACTCGTGGGGGGCGGTGGTGTTTCCTCGCCCAGAAGCCGGATCTACATGTCGACTTTCAGCGAGGCCGAATTGCGCGCTGGAGTCGAGGAGGCCGGGGATCGGAATAGTTACGTCGCGGTGCACGCCTACGCACCTCCTACAATCCGGCGGGCTATCACCGCGGGTGCCGGTTGTATCGAGCACGCTCACCTCATAGATGGTCCCACAGCAAGGTACATGGCCGATAAGAACGTCTGGCTGAGCATCCAGCCTTTTATATCGGAGGCGGACACCGGTGTCTTGACGGGGCAAAGCAGGCTCTCCGCCCTTCAGGTTTTTGCGGGCACCGATAACGCTTACAATTTGGCGAGAGAGTACAAATTGAAAACAGCGTTCGGCTCCGACATGCTGTTCTCGGAAAATCTGGCTTCACGACAGGGCAAGATGCTGGCTCACTTGACCCGCTGGTACTCGAACGCTGAAATTTTGCGGATGGCGACAGCTGCGAATGCCGAGCTGCTGGGTCTATCGGGCCTCCGCAATCCCTATCCTGGAAAATTGGGCGTCGTCGAGGAGGGGGCGCTTGCCGACCTACTGGTCGTCGATGGCAACCCCCTCGACGATATCAGGCTTATCGAGGATCCAGGCAGAACTCTCATGGTCATCATGAAGGATGGCAAGATTTATAAGAACACGTTGGGGACCTGAAGCGGGCGTCGCGTGAAGTGTGGCGGCTTGAGACGGGTTTCGTGGTTCGCGAGGTTCCGATCGGATGCTGCCTGCAACTTGCGACAGATAAAAATTGCCTCGTGAAAAAGGAAAGTAAGTCAAAACATGGAGGAAAAGACCACCACACGTTTTGAAGATCTACCCGCATAGACTGGTCCGGAGGAGCGCGCAATGAATGAGGATAATGTCTCCTCCATGTTCAAGCGATCCATGACCTCGGACCTTGTCCGCCACATCCTGCCAAGTGCAGGCACGATGATTGGGATTTGCGCGACATTGATCGAGCTGGTGAAACTACTCGAAGGCCAGACTGGACCGACCTATGCAGATGAATGGGGAGCGATCAGCGCTCTTATTTTTTTGTTCAGCGCGATCTTTTCATATCTGGCAATCGGCACCGTCATCCGCGTCCGACTCCGGCACATGCTCGAGCGAATCGCGGACTTGTTGCTTTGCCGAGTTTAACCTGCATCGCGATTGTTGTCGCTCACTGGACGTTCGAGAAGCTTTGATGACGACGATCAGTGCTCGGCCTGCCAATCGCCTTGGTGAACTCAGAACCTCTCACGACAAAAGCTCGGCGTGCACTGCAACACCTCGCCACTTTGCTGGGTGTTCACAGAATGTGGGGGCCCTTGGGTCCATAAAAACACATCGAAGCACCTATGGGTGCAAAGACGACGTGGATCTGGCAAGGCGCCCACCGGCTATTATCATGTTGGTCTGATCAGCTTTTTCCGTGGATGACTTGTCACATCTATGCCTCGGGCGCATATTTCCGGGGCAGCTCAAAAAGTGCCCGTCGCAAAGACGGGACGATGCTGCTGCTCGTCATCGCGATCTCGGCGTCATCCGGAGTCGATCTGGAAGGAGCATCTTTCAATGTCCTGCAAGGAGACGAGATCGTCTCCTCGGGTGTCCTACCGCCTATCATCCGGGCAGACACGGATGACGATTCATTCGATCCACGGGACGGGCCGCGCGATAGGCGTGATCATGTTTCCATCAGCCTGCAAGCACCTCAATCGAAGGGCGAGTTCAATTGGATATTGGTCGTGCCGGATCAAGTCCTGGAAGGGCTTCAGCATCGTGGACCGGCATGGGAATTTTCGTTCCGTACGAACGATCACAAGGTCGGTCTGGTTTGCTGGGACGAGCCCACCAGCATCGTGTGCGGCGAGGCTTTCACAATCAAAGTTGGTGCAAAATGCTCTGCGGAGTGTTGCCTGCAGGGACTGTCGATTGATCTGACGGATAAGCAAGGAATGACGGTGGCGAGTGCTGAACTCGGCACGGAAACCTGGCCGGATGCAATCGGCCTCTACTGCACGGAACTGGCTCTTGTGGCACCGCCACAGGAGGGTGTTCATCAATACGTGCTTGCATCGGGTGTCGCGAATTTGACACTCCCGCACAGCGCTTCTGATGCGACGCTGACTTTTGCTACGATCGGTCAAGGCGTGCACGCGATTTCAGTTTCGATCTTGGACAGGGGCACGAACCTCCCGATCTGGGATGCGCAGGTGCGTCTCGGCTTTCAGCGGGCAGCAACTGACGAGACAGGTGCAGCTCGTTTCATGACCCCTTCGGGCAGCCAGAAACTCTTTGTCTGGAAGGCTGGATACAAGGCCCGCGACCAGCTTCTGGACATCGAGTGTGATGAGGCCCTCATGATCCGAATGGACGCGATGCCGGCAAAAAATCCCTATGCCCGCTGGGACGGCTAACAAAAGAGGAAATCTGTTCTTATGAAAAGATGCGTTTTGACATTCATCACCCTCGGTCTTTACGTGTCATCTGCGACTGCGCAGCAAGTGTCAGTCGCCAGTGGAGTTTTTACGGAAGCCGATGCGCAACGCGGGCTGGCTTCCTATGGGTCCGCATGCGCAACGTGCCACGGGCGTAATCTCGAAGGGAAAGGAGATGCGCCTGGGCTTGTCGGCGTGTCTTTTAATGCGGGCTGGAAAGGCAAGCCACTCAGTGAGCGTGTTTCCGTCATCAAGGAGACCATGCCACCAAACAATCCCGGGATATTGCCCGATGAGACGATCATCGACGTCGTGGCCTATATTCTCAAGATGAACAAATATCCTGCGGGGGCCACGTCTCTCGGTGCAGATCGGGCGCGCCTGGAGCAAATTGTCGTTCCAAGGTGATAGCCGTGCAATAAGCCTGTGGCTCGGGGCGTGTAAAGTTTGGGGCAGGGGTCTCGTTTGAAACTCGGGCTCTCCGCCTCACCCGCGCACGGCAACATCCATCCGGCCGATGCCCCGAAACATTGCTGCCATTGTATCGCCGGGGCGCACCTGCTCGAAGCCGACGGGCGTTCCCACCATGATCACGTCGCCTGGATGGAGCCTATAGAAGGCCGATGCATGATCGACGATTTCACGGATGTTGAAGGCGAGGTCTCGCGTATTGGCGCGCTGGATCAGCTTGTCGTTAATGGCGAGTTCGGTGTCGAGCTCGTCGGGATCGGCCATTTCGTCGCGCGTGACGATCCACGGGCCGAGGACGGCGTAGGAGTCGATCGACTTGCGCGAGCTTGGGCTCTCCTTGCCCCGCAGCGTCATGTCGAGGCCGATGCAATAGCCAAAAATGTGATCCATGGCCTGCGCCTCCGACACGTCGGAGCCGGCCTTGCCGATGATGACGGTGAGTTCCGCCTCCGGATCGGTGCGCCGCTCCGGGAAACGCAGCGTGACGCCCTCAGATGGACCTACAAGCGCGCTTGTCGCCTTTATGAACATCTGGATGCAATCGCCATCCTGCCGCGCGTTTACCGCGCTCCCGCCAAGATCGATGGTCTCTTCCGCAAGCCGGCGACGGTTGCGGGCGATGCCGATGATTTTTGAAGGATTGGCTACCGGGCTCATCAGGGTTGCGCCCGCGAGCGGCAGGCGTGGCGCTGCGTGGCGAAGTTCGGCGATGCGGGCGGTGACAGCGTCCCAGTGCGAGATCAGCCGGTCGCCCATCGGCGCAGGCCAGCGTAGCGCGGGGATGGCGTCGAGCGCCGGCGTGACGTCGAGGATTGAGTCGCCTTCGACGAGGCCGAGGCGATCCTGATTGAAGCGGCAGATTTTCATTTTACGTCCTCGCCCGAAATCCCCGCGATGATGTCCAGCACGCGCCGCTTCTGGTCGGCGGTGGGTTCGCTGATGACCTTGCGTGCATTTGCAAGGGTGCTTTCAGGATCGAGATAATCGACATAGCGCTCGGCGCGTTCGCCATCCGCGATCAACTGCGGATTGTGCAGCGTCTCCTTCATTGCGGCCTGAAGATAAGCGACCCGCGCGGGCGGGGTCGATGGCGGCACGATCATGATGCGGCCGAGATTGCTGATCGTGTCGTAAAAATCGAAATACCAGGACTGATCCGGCGTGAGGTCCGCTGCTTCGAAAATGGTCGGGTGATCTGGAAAAAGACGTGAACGCTTGCGCGACATCGTTGCCAGCGCCACCGCTTCTCCGGATTTCACGAAATGTCCGGCGGAGGATTCTGCCTGGAACATGGCGTCCATCTCGCCCCGAGTCAGCGCAAGAGCCGCCTGGTTGCTGCCACTGTAGCCGGCGACGACCTGACAATCCTTATGCAGCGCGACGCATGTGAAAGCGGCCCCAATGGCGAGTCCGGAGCTGACGCCCGAAGCGGCCCACCGCCATTTTTCCTTTCTTGCCAGCGCTTCCGCGATTGTCTTGATCGGGGAATTCGGATCGACGAGCCAGACGGACGGCGGTGCGCCGACGGTCGCGAGATAGTGGAATTTTGTCAGGTCATATCGCACGCCGGACTGGTTGGTGAGCTGTGCAAATGCCGCGCCCGAACCATTGGCGAGCGAGAGGGTGAGCCCGTCCGGCGGGGCGGTGTAGAGGAAGTTCATGGAACTCAAGCCTCCCGCGCCAGGGCGGTTCTCCACCACGACGGTTGTGCCGAGTACCTTGGACAGGTAGGGCGCAATCATGCGCGAGAACACGTCATAGCCGCCGCCCGGGCCGGAGCCCACGATCATACGGACGGTCTTGCCGGCGTAATAGGCTTTGACGTCTTCCTGCGCGGAGGCTGGGTGGCTGATGAGAGTGGTCGCGAGACTCGCACCGCACAGAACCATGCGGCATGCCCATTTCGACGCGGCGCCCATCGGCCCCTCCCTTTTTCACCGGCCTTTTCGGCTCTGTCGCGAAGACTAGCTGATCGCGAGCGTCTGGCAATAGCGCAGGCGTTGCAGGGAGGGGCGTCGAAGCCACCGAATACGGATTTGATGATAGCGCCCCGAGAAAGAAATGATTCGATCTTCGTCAACGCGATTCCACGAATGTCTGAGTAAAAGCTGCGTAAAGATTAATATTAATCAAAGTGTTGGTGTATTCAATTTCAGTATATGGCGCTCAAATTGCGATTAAATACGCCTAAACTCATTGACGCGAATGTCGCGCCCGTGTTCTCGCCGGTGGCGAGTTCGCTCTGAAACGGGTTGGGCACACGGACCTTCCGATTCCGCGAGACGCATCAGAAAGAAACGGCGAAGATGCGTGGCCGTCCGGTCGAGAACATGTGAATCGGACAGCGCCTCGACGATCCGCGGTCCGAATACGCAAACTGAACGAGCGTGCAATCGCGCCCGGCAAAAAACAACACGGCAGGGGAAGAACAAATGAGGGATCACACCTATCGGATGAAGGGCTGTGTCTGCTGCCCGGACGATGGCCAACTCGGGACGCGGCGCAATTTCCTGGCGGGCGCTGCTTTCGCGACTGCCTCCGCGATGAGTGGGGCAGCCTGGTCGCAGGCGCGGCCCGCCGGATCTGCCGGCGTCGCGCGACGGATGATCGACATTCATCACCACTTGTCGCCGCCGTCCTACATTCCCGAACTGGTCAAGCGTCAAACCAACCAGCGGCCACTGGTCGAATGGACGCCGGAAAAAACGCTCGCGACCATGGACGAGGCCGGTATCGAAACCTCGATCCTCTCCATCAGCGAGCCCGGCGTCTGGTTCGGGAATGATGAGGACGCTCGTCGCATTGCGCGCGAGACGAACGATTGGGGAGCGGCCCTCGTCCAACGGCATCCCGGCAAGTTCGGCCTGTTTGCCAGCCTGCCGATCCCAGATATCGACGCAAGCCTGAAGGAGATTGCTTATTCCTTCGACACGCTGAAGGCGGATGGCATCTGCATGATGACGAGTTTCGGCGGCAAGTATCTCGGAGATCCCTTGCTGCGGCCTGTCATGGAGGAACTGAACCGCCGGCGCGCGGTCGTTTTTACCCACCCGGTGAAGGCGGATTGCTGCCGAAATCTGGTGCCCGGTGTCGGCGAGAATACGATCGAACTCGCGACAGATACGGCCCGCGCCATCACGAGCCTGCTGTTCAGCGGAACGCTTACGCAGTTTCCTGATATCAGGTTTATCTTTTCGCATGCTGGCGGGACGGCTCCAACGCTCACGGGCAGGCTTCTGGCGCAGGCGGCATCGCCCGAGGGCAAGAAAGCCTTGCCAAATGGGCCCATCGCGGAGATGCGCAAACTGTTCTACGACACGGCGAACGCAGCCAACCCGTGGGCGATGGCGCCTCTCTTGAAGCTCGTGTCCGCCTCGCAGATCCTCTACGGATCGGACTATCCGTTCCGTAGCCCGAAGGACACTGCCGCGGGTTTACACGATCTCGGTTTCAGCGATGCGGATCTTCAAGCCATAGAACGAGACAACGCGAGGCGTCTGCTACCTCGACTTTCATAAGCGGGGCTGATCGAAAACGTCCAGTGCTTCAGCGGTTCGTGGGATTTGTCAGTTTCGCGATTCCACGAACCAATCATGCGATGCGCGCCTAGAGTCCTACTCTTCTTCCAGCGCGCGCGCCCGGCCGTTCCCCATCAAATAAAGCGCGCCGGCGATCAGCAGGATGGCGGTCGGCTTGATGAGCTGGTCTACGTCCACGCTACCCTCGATCAGTGCCAGATCGGTGGC
>JAQGKN010000359.1 GCA_028290085.1 Hyphomicrobiales bacterium | reverse complement strand
CCATGTCAACGCGGCCAGACGCTCGCGCGGACTTGTCGGGATGAGCGACACATGTTTCGACAAGCCATTCAGGTGGTCGAGAATGACGCAGCTGTCATAGACGGCAGTGCCGTCGGCCAGAATGAGCACTGGCATTTTGCCGAGCGGGTTCTGGACGCGCAGGGAATCCGTTTCGCTCCAGGGATCGGCAACCTCGATCCGGATCGACTCCATGACTTCGAGAACATGGGCGCCGATCTTGACCTTCCGCCCAAAGGGCGATGTAGCGGTGCTGCGCAACACCATGCCTGAACCAGCCATTCCACTCATGCCATCACGCCCCATTATTGATTTGGCTGCATGGCCGCTTTCGCGCGCTCGATGATCTCGGGCGGGCTCGCATAGATGCGCTTGATGATGTCGTCGATTTCCTGCCCAGTCACGCCATCGATCAGCACGCCGCTCTTGGCGCTTTCGGCAAGGAATTCCTTGTCCTGCATGGTGGCATCGAAAGCCTTGCGTATCGCGGCGAGGCGGTCCGCCGGAATGCCCGGAGGCGCCGCATAGGGATAGCCGATGGACTGGCGCGAGAAGATGAGTTCGAGCACGCGTCGGTCATCGAGCGTCTTCGCGAAGTCGAGAATGACGGGCACCCCCTTCAGGTCGGGGCGCGCTTTCAGCGTGTGCTGCGCGAGGATCGTGACCTTCTTGTCGTCCAGCCAATCCTTCTTTGCCGTGATCAGCGAGGCATAGGAGACACTTGCGGAGCCATCCACCTCACCGCGCTCGATGGCCAGCAGAGTATCGGCGGAACCTTGGTATCCGGGCACGATTTTCAGTTTCGTTCCAAGGATGGCGTTGAGGACGCGGCCGTAGATGTTGCCGTCCGACCCCGGCCCGGAGGCCGCGACCGTCATGCCCTTCGTGCGCAAATCGTCGAAGGTTTTGATGGGGCTCGTGTGCCAGGACAAAGCCAGACTGACCTCGCTGCTCGGGCTGCCGATCCAGCCGAACTTCAGCGGGTCGTAGCGCACGCCTACGCTGTCGATGATCGGCAGCATTGTGATGCCGCGGGAGAATGTGCCGATAACAGAGCCATCCGCCTTCGCCGAAGTGTAGAGGTGGTTGGCCGAGGCGAGGCTGCCCGCGCCCGGCATGTTCTGCACGATCACGTTGGGCGTGCCCGGCAGATATTGGCCGATGTGGCGCGCGATCAGTCGCGCGTAAAGATCGTAGCCCGCGCCGGGAGGATAGCCGACGACGATGGTGAAAGGCTGCGCCTTGAAGAATGTCTCGAGCGTCTGGGCGCCCGCTCGCAGCGTCAGTGCAGCCTGCGCGGCGCCGACGGCAACGATGATGAGCATTGCCCTGAATAGGCCTCGCATGGCGTCCTCCCTGTAAGTTTTTTTGTTATCGTCATCCGGTCAGATCGCGCCTAGGTCTCGAAGATCTTTCGCGCGAAGGCCGCGATCTCACGCGCGATAAAGGCCGGCTGCTCGCAGATCGCAGCGTGGCTCGCGTGCGGGATCACCGTCACTGTGACCCTGTCACCGAGCGCCTCCTTGAACTCGAGCGCGTCGTCGGCATGGGCCAGCGGATCGTGATCGGGTTGCAGAAAAAGGATCGGCGCGCGGCCAGCCGCGTAATCCACCGTGCGGGCCGTCTGGTCGCCGGCGATGCGCTGGGCGGCGAGCACCTCCGGAAACCAGCCGGGGAGCCAGGATTCCGCGTTATTGCCAGGCGCGAAAAAGGCGAAGGACAGAGCCTCTAGCCGCGTCTCGTCGGGCAAGCTCGTGTTGGCGCTGTTGCGGATCGCTTCGCGCACGTTCGGTGGGCTCGGCGCGTGGCCAACATTGGCCGCGACGAGACAGACGCCCTGTACGAGATCGGGCCTGGCCGTGGCCAACATACGCGAGACGCGATTGCCGAAGGCGTGCCCGACCATCAGGACCGGGCCATTAGCATCTTCCTCGA
Organism: Hyphomicrobiales bacterium; assembly: GCA_028290085.1. Classification (GTDB taxonomy): domain Bacteria; phylum Pseudomonadota; class Alphaproteobacteria; order Rhizobiales; family Beijerinckiaceae; genus Terripilifer. The sequence goes on along the minus strand of JAQGKN010000359.1, from coordinate 4,521 downwards.
TGACGGCCGCGATATCGGCGGCGCAATCTTCAAGATCGGCGTAGGGCGCGGGGCTTGTGCTGGCGCCGATGCCGCGCGGCTGCGGGCGCAGGACGCGAAAGCCGTCACGGGCGAGATCCCTAGCTATGGGCTCGAAGTCTTCCGCGCCGCGACCCAGCGAAGGCAGGAGAACAATAGTGCGCCCGGAGCCCTGATGCAGAACGTCGAGCGTCGTCTCTCCGCGACGAACGCTCTTGCGAGCGGGGAAGTCGCGTTCACCTGTGGTCATTCGGATGGCTCCAGAGCTGTGCGTCGGAAGAAATTCGTAGTCATGGTCGTCACGCCCGCGGTAACGAAGCTGCCTTATGTCTTTCCGTAGACAGCCTTGATGCTGTCGAGCACGGCGGGGGAGATGTTCCCGACTTCCGTCACGAGCTTCTCCAGTTCGACACCACTCATCGGCGTGAGTTCGACGCGCATCTTGTCGAGCTCGGCGATGAACTCGGGATCGACGGTCATCTCCATGAAGGCCTTGCGCAGAGCGTCTCTCCGGTCGGCGGGGATGCCCGGCGTCGTCAAAATCGCTTTGCCGATTTCGGTCGCGTTGACCACGGCCTTGAGGATCTGCGCCTCCTCCGGAGTGCGGGCGAGTTCGACACAGGTCGGCACATCCGGCAGGTCGGGATGACGCTTCAATGCATATTGCACGATGACATTCACCTTCTTCTCGGTGAGCCACGAGGGATGCGCCGATTTGTAGGCCTCGAGACTCGTCGAGTGCCCCTCGACCTCACCGCGTTCCATGGCGAGCATGGCCTCACTCGATCCGCCATAACCCATGACCATCTTGAACTTGGTGCCGACGACACGATTTAACACATTCGGATAGACGTAGACCGTCGAGCCCGAGCCTGTGGCGCCGAGCGTCGACTCGGTCTTGAGCGCATCCGCAATGTTCTTGATCTTGGACGTGTGCCACATCGCGGTGATGTTGACTGCGGAGGCGACGCGGCCGATCCATGTGAATTTCGTGGTCTCGAATTTGACGCCTACGGCGCCGAGCTTTTCGTCGATTGTATTGGTCGCCGCCAGCAGTCCGAGAACCGTGCCGTCCTTTGGTGCGACATTGTAAATATGGTTGGCCGCCAGGATGCTCCCGGCGCCCGGCAGGTTGCGGAAGATGATATTCGGGGAGCCTGGAATATGGCGGCCCAGATGGCGCGCCACGGCGCGTCCATAGACGTCGTTGCTGCCTCCGGGCGGATAGCCGACAATCAGTTCCATCGTCTTTCCGGCATAGAATTGCGCGACGGACTGTGCGCTAGCTGGCCCAGCAAGTGCGGTGCAGGCTGCAACGGCAAGCATGTAACGGGTCCAATTCTTGGACATGTGCGCCTCCCCCATATGTTCTTATTTTTATGCTTCGTCTTGCTACTTTGCGTCCGCTTGCGGCCGTTTCAGATCAAAGCCGGATAGGAGCCGCCATCGAGGTGGATGTTCTGGCCGGACATGAAGCCTGCATGCACGCTGCACACAAACGCACAGGTCGCGCCGAATTCGCTCGGCAGCCCGAGACGACGCGCCGCAATGCTCTCGACCTGCTTAAGCCGCGCCTCTTCATATGTAATGCTGAAGCGCTTCATCATGTCATTCGCCATCTGATGCTGGCGCGCGGTGTCGATCCGTTCGGGCAGCAGATTGTTGATGGTGACATTGTGCTTGGCGACGTCGAGCGACAGACCCTTCAGCGATGCGGTCAGTCCCGCGCGTGCGCCGGAGGAGAGCGTCATATGGGGACGTGGGGTCGTCACCATGGCGGACGTGATATTGACGATACGGCCGAATCGCCGGGCGATCATGGATGGCAGGACCGCGCGCACCATCATGATCGGAGCTATCATATTGGCCTCGATGACCTGACCCCAGGTTCGTCCTCGATGCGCATGAAGTCCTGCGGGTCCGGGCCCGCATTGTTGTTCACGAGAATGTCCGGCGCGGGGCAGGCCAGGAGCAGGGCGCTTCGGCCTTCCTTCGTCGTGACATCGCCACACACTGCGATGACGGTGACATGCGACCTAGCGCGAAGCTCCTCGGCAGCTTCGTCGAGGCGGCCTTGATCGCGCCCGTTGAGGACGATGTCGACGCCCTCGCGGGCAAGCGCCTCAGCACAGGCGAAGCCCAGTCCCCGGCTCGATGCGCAGACCAGGGCTGTCTTTCCTTCGAGTCCGAGATCCAAATTCGCCTCCCTGGTCCGTGGCCGATTTCGGCTCTTGTTATTTCTCGACCGAACGAACCGTCGTCTCCGCATCGAGCCCCGGCCGCTGGCGCGCAAGTGTTTCGAGGCCGTTGATCTCCCAGTCGCCCTTCACGGCGTTCTCGGCGAAGCGCGTCCAGTCGTCGCCCCAGTTTCCGAGTTCATAGCCGTGCCAGGGCGAAGGCACCTTGACGCGCGGCATTCCGAGCTCGTTCCAGATCGACAGCGCATCTTCCATGAACTCCTTGCGCGGCAACGCGAGCGGAGCCATGAGTCTTTTGCGCGTGGCATCGATGAGAAGGGCGGAATCGCTCTTGCGCTCGCCATATTGCGAGCCTTGGCCGCCGCCGCGGTATGGGAAGATGACGACGTCTTCCTTCGGGTTGGAACGATAAGCAATGGACCAGAGCACGGCATCCACCGAGGAGGGGTCGATGTCGTCGCTCACCGCAATCACCACCTTGCCGAATGCCGTGATGAGCGTGCTGGCACTCTGCAAGGCGCGCCAGACTTCCGTCTGCGGTGCGCCATATTCGAACTGCAGGAAGATGACCGGCCGAAGGTTGGTCAAGGGCTCGTGCAAGACCACGCGCTTGATGCCCTTGATGTTGAGCGTATGCTTCAGATGCGACAGAAACAGCGGCTCATAAGCCACCTTTTTGATGACGCTGGATTCGCTCGGTGTGACCTGGCTGATGATGGCGCTAAAGACCGCATTGCGCCGCATCGTGATCGCCGTCACCTGCATCGGCATGTTGAAGGCTTCGAGCGCGACATAGCCGTTGCTCTCGCCAAAGGGCGCCTCGGGCTCGAGCACGCTGGTGTCGATATAGCCCTCGATGACGATCTCGGAATTGGCGGGCACGAGAAGATCGTTCGTCTTGCACTTAACCATCTCGATAGGCGCGCCTGCCAAAGCGCCGGCAACTGCATATTCGTCGAGATCAGTCGCAAGTTTCTGCGGCGAAGTGAACACGACGACGGGTGCGCCGCCGAGTGCGATAGAGATAGGCATGCGCTCCTTGCGGTCGCGGTACTTCTGCCAATGCGCCCAGCCGCCAGCGCCGCCGGGGCGCGCCACCATGCGCACGACGAGACGATCCGTTGCCTTCAGCGCGGCCCTGTACATGCCGGTATTTTGCACGCCGCTGTCGGGATCGACCGTCACGCAAAGCGTCGCCGTAAGATAAGGCGCGGCATCGTAACCCGGCGTCGAGATCGGTACGGGCAGGGCGGCCAGTCCACCACCGGGCTGGCGCAATTCGTCGCCGGTGATGACGATCTCCTGACACGGCCCTTCAGCGACAACGACGGGCGGAACGGGATGCGCGACAGCGTCGAGCCACGCCGGACCGATGCCCTCGACGGTTTGACCCATGCCCATGGCATAGATGCGCGGCGAGGATGCGAGCGCCCCAAGCACGACCGGCATGTCGTAGCGCTTGCCCTTGGAGTCCACGACATTCGTGAACATGAAGGCTCGACGTTCGTCTTCCGGAATGCCGCCGATGAACTGCCACCGCACGAGCGGCTGTAATTGCGTGTCCTTGTTGATCGGCCGGTCGATCTTCACCAGCAGGCCCGCCGCGTCGAGCGCGGCCAGATGTTCGTGGAAATCGCGCGGCGGCCGGAGCGTGGCGGTCTCGGCGGGACGTTTGGCATCCATGCGTGCAGTCCTCGTGCGCGGGCTCAAGAGTGCCCGTCTATTTTGTTGATGAAGTCGCGCAGATGTGACGCGAAGATTTTGGGCTGTTCGAGTGGTGCGAGATGTCCCGTGTCCATCTCGACATAACCGCAGTCCGGCAGAGCGCTCGCCATGTCCTTCATTGCGGCAACCGGTGTCGACTGATCGCGCAAGCCTGCGATGGCGAGCGCCGGGAGTTTCAGGCTCGCGAGCTGATCGGAATAAGCCAGCCCCCGTATGGCACGCCAGGACCAGGCATGAACCATGGGATCGTTAGCGAGCAGCCAGTCGCGCGCCATCACGACTAGTTCGGGCCGCATCAGCTGTATCTCGGCATCGAACCAGCGCGACAGCGTCGTGCGCAGCACGCCGGGCATGCCCATTTCCGCATCGCGAGCGCGCTGTTCCATCGTCGCGCGGCCCTGATCGTTGCGGCGATGCGCGGTGTTGGCGATGACAACGCCTGCCAGCAATTCGGGATAGCGCACTGCCAGCGCCTGCGCGACCATGCCACCCATCGAGCAGCCGACGACAACGGCTGGCGCCTGCCCGACGGAGCGAATGAGATCGGCGACGTCGTCAGCCATATCGTCCAGGTTGAAGG
>JAQGKN010000297.1 GCA_028290085.1 Hyphomicrobiales bacterium | reverse complement strand
CAAGCGTCGTCGTCTCCAACGCCTGATTTGGGTCGATGAAATTTGCGTTCGCGGCGTTCCGGTAAACGTCAATGATGTCGCCAGCGGCTGCAGCAGCCCAAAACGGCATGCCAAGCACAAGCGCGATCATGGAGCCGATGACAATCTCTCGAACAACGATAGCAAGAACAGCAATATCGGACGGTATTGGACTTTGTCCGGAGATGTATTCCAACGCGATCGGCGCCCCCAGCGTGGCCGCCAGGCAGATGCGCATGACGCTGCCCAATTTCAGCCAGTTGAACAATGGGAAAAAATATACGAAGCCGAAGAAGCGACTGGAACTCAGGGCCGCAATCGACGCATAGCGACCGAGCTCCGTGGCTACGACGACTTCTGGCGCGCTCAACCAACCCTCCAAAACAGCCTGAAAACCGAGTCCGTGAAGACCACGAATGGTGTCATGATGCTGTTCCAGAGAAGGAAGAGGCAACCTCCGATCACGAACAGCTTCACGATTTGGGAGAATGTCTGATCCTGGATTTGAAAGACTGACTGCAACAAACCAACTATAAGACCAATAAACCCCGCGAGGGCGAGGATTGGAACGGCCATGATCGCCGCCGTTCTCAACGCCTCTGTTAGAGCGTCATGAAAGCTGTTCATGTCACTCATGTCTTGACCCCATAGCTCAGCAAGAGTCCCTCTAGCAGACGCGACCAGCCGTGCGCGGTGACAAAAACGAGTAACTTGAGTGGGGTCGAGATGACGGTCGGCGACATCATCTGCATTCCGAGAGCGACCAGGATTGCACTGACAACAAAGTCGACGACGAGAAACGGCAGATAAAGGATGAATCCCAGTTCAAAAGCGCGAGTCAGCTCGCTGATCAGGAACGCTGCTGTCAAAACCCCGAAGTCACTTGTGCTCGGAGCGGTCCCGCCGGTTCCCGCCCTCACCGTTTGCAACGCGTCCGCCACGGCTTGCCGGTTTTCTGGCAGAGAAAACCTATCCATAAAAGCGCGGATCGGTTGCGACGCACGGAGCAGGATCGGTGGCAGGTCAGATGCCTGGTTGATTTTATGTGCCTCTGAACTCAACGTGTTAAAGACTGAATAGAACACGGGCTCCATGACGAGATACGTCAACAGGAGCGCTATTCCATACACGAGCTGGTTGGGTGGCGTTTGCTGAACACCTATCGCGTTTCGCACGATCAGCAGAACGATCGAGATCTTTGCGAAGGAGGTTGCAACAACCGCGAAGATCGGCAAAAGGGATAGCGCCGCAGTGAGCGCCAGCATTCCCGCAATTGAGCTGTTCACGATGTTGCCGACGGAACAAGAGTTGTTACACGCACCCCCAGAACCTCTTCGACTCTCACAATTTCCCCTTTGCCAATCAAGAGACCGTTCGCGAAAATATTGACGGCAGGAACTTCGCTGAATGGCAATTCGAAAACGTAATTTGAGTTCATCGCACAAAGATCTGCGAGAGCGATGTTCGTACGGAAGAACTCGAAGCTCATCGTCACTGGAAGGTTTCGATGTTGAGGCGAGAGCGGAATTACCGCGATCTCATCAGTATCCGGATTCAGGTGCGTGGACATTTCTGGAAACCATTTCGACTTAAAATCAGCTTCTGAAGCATAAATTTCAGACTTAAAAACACTGTCGTTTAATCGACCAGATACAAATAGGCTGTCGCAGATTACGCAAACTGCTCTGTCTCGAGAGCCCAGACACCGGTCAACAAGAATAACATCACCGCTTCGGATATCCAAGATATCGCTGATAGTCAAATCTGTCCACCCGAAGATAATATTAACGGGCATAGCGAGTTGAGCGACAGGCGCAGGAATCCATCGATCAAATTCCCACATGGAGAGGGCCCGGTCCAGGGCTCTGGGATCGCCCTTCATGGCGATAGGAATGCGCAAATCATTCCAACCGACGCTGAAGAAAATACTGTCGATCTCGGAGATGTCGTTCCGCCTTTCAACGGACTTGATCTCGATTGTCGTCTTAGTGAATGCTTCGATTCTATCAATGAGGCCCCAGAAAACGTATACGAATAACCAGCCCATGGCAGCGGCGTCAAGTACTGCGAAATCGACGGATTTTTCCAGCCTTGCCAAAATTGATTCTACCGTGTCTTCTGGAATGCTCAGGCTGATGTTATCAGCCCCGCTGAGCAGGTTCACACGATGAAATGGCCCAGGGGGCAGACCTGCGATACGAGACTCGATTTCGAATGAACAGGCACCGTCGTTGAACGCCAGTTTTTGACGACGTGCCACATTGCGGTTAATCAGCGCCACATCAGAACGCCGAAACGAATAGGTCGGTCGAATGACCGCCTTGGCGCGGTCTTCTGTCGTTGCTCTAGCGGGGGCAGCGTTATTCATTCGTCTTCGCTTTCATTGGCGATGGTCTTGAGGTGAAGCAGGCTCTCGTGGGCCCGACTGAGCGCCTCCAGACGCATCGTCAATAGTCGGAAAGACTCGCGAGCTTCCTCAACATGTAACTGGGCGTCATGGACTTGCTGCTGATTGTTCGTAAGCGCTAGCTCGCCGTTCAATATTGCAGAGTAGGCGCAGCTCAGACGCGCTTCATTCGATAGGACAAGCGCTTCCGACACTGCACGTTCCTGATAACAGGAATTCACGCTACGCCTGAGGGAATAGAACGCATTCGTATCTAATTCCAATTGCGCTTTCAGATCATCTTCGGTGCGGATGTGGTTCTCCAAATTTCGCCGGGCACGAACAAGTTCCGTCTCCGCGCGATCACGACGAAGTTCCCGTACGCTCAGCAAAGCAGCTAGATCGTTCATGATAGGCGAGCCAGACTTTGGATGGCCTGAATCGCAACGTCAGCATTCTGGTTCGGTCGAAGCTGCATTTGCAGGAACTCTGTAATCGGTTCCCATTTTGCGATGGCTTCGTCTGTGAGAGTATCGTTCCCGGGACGGTATTCGCCAACGCGGATCAGAAGTTCGCTTCGTTTGTAGGCTGCCATCAAGCCTCGAACTCGATGAGCGGCGTGCTGGTGCTCGGGTGCGGTCACGTGCGACATGAGACGGCTCTGGCTGCCAAGAATATCGATCGCAGGGAAATGCCCGGACTGTGCGAGTTCCGCAGACAGGACGATGTGGCCATCTAGCAGCGACTTCGCCTCATCACTGATCGGATCCTGAGATAATTCACCATCGACGAGAAATGTATAGAACGCCGTAATTGACCCGTTCTTGAAAGACCCCGCCCGTTCGAAAAGCATCGGCAATTGCGAGAAGACACTCGCGGGGAAGCCGCGGCGTGTCGGGGGTTCACCGCGGGCCAGGCCGATGTCACGCATGGCGCGAGCGACGCGCGTCACACTGTCGACGATGAGCAGGACCCGGCGTCCTTCGTCTCTGAAAAACTCGGCGATTGTCGTTGCGGCCAGGGCCGCTTGCCAGCGTTCGAGCGGCGGACGATCCGACGTTGCGGCAACAACTACCGTCTTCTGGACGCGGTCGGTCTTGGAGAGTTCACTGACAAGATCGCTGACCTCTCGTCCACGCTCGCCAATGAGTCCGACGACCACGACGTCACACTCAACGTGGTCCATCAAAGCCTTGACCAGGGTGGACTTTCCTGCGCCGGCGGGACCGAAAATCCCGATGCGCTGGCCTGTGCCGCAGGTCAGCAGAGCGTCTATCGCAGGGATCCGCGTCATCATCGGGGCGGCGATCGGAACGCGATCCGCCGCTGCGGGAGCCTCCGCAAAAAGGGGTCTTCGGACCAGTCCTTGACTACTTCTTTGCCCTGCCCACGCACGCCCGCTGCTGTCAACAACAGCGCCCAGAAGGCTGTGACCTACGAGAACTGATGCAGAGCGCCCACTAGGAACGACGGTTAACCGAGTCGAGGCTCCGCCTAGCGGCTCCAAAGGTGAGATGTAAGCGCAAGCACCGTGCACGCCGATCACTTCGCCGAGGAGCCGTAACGGCGGCTGCAAAGAATATAGATCGCAAAGCTCTCCGATACGAGCGTTCGGGAGTTCTGCCTCGATTGTGATGCCATTGACGGCGAGCACAGTCCCACGCACCGGCGTCAGGTCACACCTGCTCAACTTTTCCGCAGCCAGATCGAAGGCGCGCTGGACTTGGTCGAGCATTCTAGTCTGCCCCCATCGTCGGTGTTCCGAGCGCTGTGGTCCTCAACCTGTAAAGCTGATGATCGAGGCCAAATTGAATTCGCTTGTCTCCGACGACAGCCACCATCTCGCCAGCAGCCAAGGATTGGTCTGGGACAATCTCTGGGATGGGCTTCGTTTCGTCTCGACACGCGTTTACAATAGCGGTCCTCAGCCGGTCGACGTCGGTCGCGGGCGCGTGAATCTTGAAAGTTGCTTCCGCCTT
>JAQGKN010000222.1 GCA_028290085.1 Hyphomicrobiales bacterium | reverse complement strand
GCTTCACCGCCTCCTGCCGGTTGGTGGTGGCGTAGCAGATGTCTTCCTTGTGGGGTGCGACGATCTCGGGGAAGCGGCGCTCCAGCGCGGCGACGATGGCGCGCGTGTCATCCACCGACAAGGTCGTCTGCGTGACGAAGGCCAGCGGCATGTTTTTTGGCACCTGAAGCGCTTCGACGTCCGCCAGTGTCTCGACAAGGCGCACGGCTCCGCTGGGCAATTGCCCCATGGTGCCCACCACCTCTGGATGGCCGGCATGGCCGATGAGCAGCACGAGACGCCCGCGCTTGCGGTGGATCTCGGCCTCGCGATGCACCTTGGTGACCAGGGGACAGGTTGCATCGATGCTCAGCAGCTTGCGCGCGCGCGCCGCATCGGGGACAGATTTCGGCACGCCATGGGCGGAGAAGATCACCGGGGCGTTCGTCTCCGGGATCTCGTCGAGATGCTCGACGAAAACTGCGCCTTTGCGTTTCAGGCTGTCGACGACGTATTTGTTGTGCACGATCTCATGGCGCACGTAAACCGGCGCCCCATGGATCTCGAGCGCGCGCTCGACCGCATCGATTGCACGCACGACGCCCGCACAAAAGCCACGTGGGGCACATAGAAAAATGCGAAGCTTACGTCTCTGATCCATGACCGCCTCTGCTGCGACCCTTCTCTGCGGGACGTGGGCTGCAAGGTCAAGGCGCGTGGCTTTGATGCCACGGCTGAGCTGCACTGCAGCATCGCTCCCTCGCAATCGGCGACAGGCCTCCTATCTTGGGCCGTACACCCGATCCGCACACGACGAAAGACGCGCCACACATGTCCGAGGTTGCCCATTCCGGCGGATATCTCATTTCCGTCTTGATCTTCCTCGGGGCCGCTGTCGCCGCCGTGCCGCTGTTCCGGCTGCTCGGCCTCGGCGCTGTCATAGGCTACCTCTTCGCAGGCGTCGCCATCGGCCCTTCGGGCTTTGGCTTCATCGGCGATGCGGGCACAACGCGCGAAATCGCGGAACTGGGCGTCGTGCTGCTGCTGTTCATCGTCGGACTCGAACTGAAGCCCTCGCGGCTCATATCCATGCGGCGCGATATACTGCTGCTCGGCTCGTCGCAGATGGCCGTGACCGCTCTGATCGTCGGTGGCCTTGCGTCCGTCATCTTCAAAGTGCCGTTCTGGGGCGCGGCGACGGCGGGCGTCGCGCTGGCATTTTCGGCCACTGCCATCGCGCTTCAATTGCTGGAAGAGCGCGGCGCGTTGCAAAGCAGCTATGGTCGCCGGGCCTTTGCCGTGCTGCTGATGCAGGACATTCTGGTGGTGCCCGTGCTGGCCCTCGTGCCGCTGGCGGCAAGCCGCACGCCCGTGTTCAGCGGCCAGATACAGGAGACCCTCGCTGGCGTCTCGGCGTCGGGCGCGGCGCTCGCCGTAGTGATCTTCGCCGGACGATACCTGCTCAATCCGATGTTCCGAATTCTGGCCAAGGCCGGGGCGCGCGAGGTGATGACCGCCGCGGCGCTTCTCGTCGTGCTGGGAACCGCAGTGCTGATGCAATGGGCCGGCATGTCCATGGCGCTCGGCGCCTTTCTGGCGGGCCTGCTGCTGTCGGAATCGCATTTCCGTCATGAGCTCGAAGCCGATATCGAGCCGTTTCGCGGCCTGCTCATGGGGTTGTTCTTCATGTCAGTGGGCATGTCCATCGACGGACAGCTTGTGGTGTCCCATGCGCTGCTCCTGGTCGGCGCGGCGGCGGGGGTCATCGCCATCAAGAGCGTCATCACCTATCTCCTGATGAAGGTGTCTGGCTCGACGCATTGCGAAAGCCTTTCGGCGGCGAGCGTGCTGACACCCGCCGGTGAATTCTCCTTCGTCGTGTTTCCACTCGCGGCCAGCAACAATCTGCTGACCTGGAACACGGCCAATCTTCTGTCCGCCATAGCCGCGCTGACCATGGTCGCGGGACCGCTGGTCGCCAATGCCATCGAACGCTTCTCGGAACGGATGCGCCCGGCGGGCGAATTACCTCCAGCGGAGGAAATTCCCGATGGCGCGCGTGGCAGCGTGCTGGTGATCGGCTTTGGCCGTTTCGGGCAGATGGCTGTGCAAGTCCTGCTGGCTGAGCGCGTCGATGTCACCGTCATCGATTCCGATATCGAGCGCATCCGCAATGCCGCGCGATTCGGCTTCAAGGTCTATTTCGGCGACGGCACGCGGCTTGATGTGTTGCGCGCATCTGGCGCGGCGGAAGCGCGGATCATCGCCATCTGCGTGGATCGCAAGGAATCAGCTTCGCTCATCGTCGAGATGGTGAAGCAGAACTTCCCCCTCGCGCGCATTCACGTGCGCGCCTACGATCGCATCCACGCCATCGAACTGGTCGAAAAGGGCGCCGATTACCTGACTCGCGAAACGTTCGAGTCCGCGCTGGTCTTCGGTGCCGCCACGCTGGCGCAAATGATCGAGGATCCGGACCGCGTGGCCGAAGTCGTCGAGGGTGTGCGGCGGCGCGACATTCAGCGTCTCGCCGTGCAGCAGGCGGGCGGCAGCTACTCCGATGCCGTCGCCGCAGCGCCGATCCAGCCCGAGCCCCTCACCCCGCCGCTCAAGAAAGCGCGCGGCCTTACGGAGGAAACGCAGGATATCGTGCAGCGCGCGGAGGATCGCACGAAAGCGCGCGCTCCCACAGAGAAGGCGTTATGAGCGGGCCAGAGCGCATCAAGCCGAGGGCCGTCTTCACCGAAGGATCAACGCTGCGCCATGTGATCGTGATGACAGCCACGGGCTCCATCGGGCTCGTCGCCATCTTCGCGGTGGACCTCCTGTCGCTGCTCTATGTGTCGTGGCTGCACGATCCAAAACTCACGGCGGGAGTGGGCTTTGCCACGCAGATCCTGTTCTTTCTTGTCTCGGTCAACATCGGGCTCTCCATCGCCCTCACAGCGCTCGTCGCGCAAGCGCTCGGGCGCGGCGACCGGGGTCATGCGCAAAGGCTTGCGGCCTCGGGTCTCGTGCATGTCATCGTTATTTCCATCGTGGTTTCCGCCTGCGTCTTTCCGTTCCGGCGCGATCTGCTGATGGTGCTGGGTGCACGCGGCGAGTCGCTCGATGTCGCCTCGCGCTTTCTTGCGATCACGCTGCCCTCGAACATGCTGATGGCGGTGGGCATGGCCATGTCCGGCGTGTTGCGCGCCGTGGGCGATGCCAAACGGTCCATGTATGTGACGCTGTTTGGCGCCTTTGCCACCTCCATTGCCGACCCCATCCTGATTTTCGGATTGAAGCTCGGCATCGATGGTGCGGCCATGGCGACCATTCTCTCGCGCTGCGTTTTCGCGGGTGTCGGCATCTACGGCGCCATTTTTGTGCATGGGCTCGTGCGCCGCCCGCAACGCAGTTTCGTGGTGCGCGATCTCGTACCCATGATGGCCATAGCGGCGCCCGCCATCCTCACCAATCTCGCGGCGCCCGTCGCCAACAGCTATTCGCTGAGCATTTTCGCAGGGTTCGGCGAGCCTACCGTGGCGGCCTTTGCGATCATCGATCGTGTGACCCCTGTCGCCTTCGGGGTGCTTTTCGCCATGTCGGGCTCCGTCGGGCCGATCATGAGCCAGAACTGGGGTGCCGGGCTCATCCACCGTGTGCGAGAGACGCTGACCAATTGCCTCGTGCTGACGACAATCTATGTTTTCGCCGTGTGGGGCCTGCTGTGGTTGGCCGCGCCGTCGCTGAACGCCGTGTTCAATGCGACTGGCGCCACGGCGGATCTCGTCGCCTTCTTCTGCAGTTACGGCGCCGCAGCCTGGCTCTTTCTCGGCTTCATCTTCGTGTCGAACGCGGCGTTCAACAATTTAGGCTTCCCCATCCTCTCGACCGTCTTCAACTGGGGACGCGCGACGCTGGGCACTATTCCCTTCGTCACATTGGGCGCATCGCAGGGTGGGGCGCAGGGGGGACTCGTCGGCATGATTGCCGGTGCTGCGATTTTCGGCGTGCTAGCCGTCGTCAGCGCCTACTTCGCGATCCGGCGATTGCGCTTTCGTCCCCTGCCCTAACGTGCTGTGCCATTGCGCCCAGCGCTTGAAGGGCGGAAACTCCGTGAATTGAACGGAGATTTTTTATGCCCATCGAAATGTTCGACCTCGCGGGAGCCGACCCCGAGGTTCGCTTCAGCCCATTTTGCTGGCGCATCCGCATGGCGATGGCGCACAAGGGCCTCGATGTCCGCACGGTCCCGTGGCGTTTCGTCGAGAAGCAGGCCATCTCTGAATCGGGCCAGGGCGCCGTGCCCGTTATTCTCGACAAGGGGCGCGTCCTGCATGATTCATGGGCCATCGCCCTTTATCTCGAGGAGGCCTATCCCGACCGCCCAAAGCTTTTTTCCGGCACGCAGGCGCGCGGGCTGTCGAACATCCTGCGCTTCTGGACGCAGACTGCTCTGCATCCGGTGATTCTGAAAACCATCATCAATGATCTCTTCGCGGCCATCGCCCCCGGCGACAAGGCTTACTTTCGTTCTTCGCGCGAAGCGCGATTCGGGATGCCGCTGGAGAAATTCGCCTTCTCGCCCGAATCAGGCGCAGCGGTTCTCGAAAAGGCGCTCGGCCCATTCCGTGCCGCGCTTGATTCGCAGGATTTCGCGTGCGGCTCGAAACCCGCCTTCGGCGACTACATCGTTTTCGGTGCTTTCATGTGGGCCCGTGCGGTCTCGCCCATCGAGCTGCTCGACCGGCAGGACCCTGTCTACGAATGGCGCGAGCGCATGCTCGATCTGCATGCGGGGCTGGGCCGCAATGCGAAACTGGCACATGGGCTTACCGTCTAAAGCCGCACCTTTGACTGGCGAGCCACGAAACCGCCGCCATTATCCCGCAGGAAAACGGCGCGAACCCCGCCACGGGACTGGCGGAGCTTGCGAAGAAAGCACAGGGCTTGTTATGAGTTTGATTAACCTTGCGCCCGGAGCGCGCAGCGCGGAGGGGACCAGCGCCTCGCTCGAACCAGGATGTCTGACATGATGGCGGCACTTCACACTGGAAAAATCCGGCATGCGTTTTTGAGCTGCGCGGCTGCGGGCGTTCTGTTTGTGGCTGCCGGCTGGACAATGTCCGCCCGCGCCGAGACAGCCGCCGAGGAACCTGCTGCAAGCTCAGCAGACAGCTGCGAGGCCAATATCGTCAAGCTGCAGGAACGGCGCAACGGCGCCATCGCCGAGCTGAACAAGCTCAGCAAGAAGGGCGGCAAGCTCGATCCGGTCGCCGCCTGCCCCAAGTTGCGCAATCTGGCTTCGGTCGAGCAGCAGATGCTCGGCTACATGGTCAAGAACCAGAACTGGTGCAACATTCCCGAGAACGCCATCGATAACGTGAAGGAAGGCTCGGGCAAGACCGCGAACATTGCCAAGCAGGCCTGCGGCCTCGCCGCTCAGGTCAAGAAGATGCAGAGCCAGCAGGCCGCGGGCGGCGGAAGCCCGTTTGGTGGTGCTTCGGCCGCGCCTAAACTGCCCGCGGGACCGCTTTGAGTTCGGGATCGGGGGCTCCGGCACCCGATGCCTTGCCTGATTCGGTTGGACGCAGCCTCGCGCTTCGTCTGGCACCGCCGCATTGGCGGCCCTTCGTCCAGCTCGCGCGCATAGACCGCCCCATCGGCTGGTGGCTCTTGCTGCTGCCGTGCTGGTGGTCGTCGGCCCTGGCCTCGTCGGCGCTTCACGCGCCCCTCCAGCTCGCTCATCTCCTATTGTTCTGGATCGGTGCTGTCGCCATGCGCGGGGCAGGCTCGACCTATAACGATCTCGTTGACCGCGAGATTGATGCGGGCGTCGAGCGCACGCGCGGCCGGCCGCTCCCATCGGGTCGCGTCAGTGTGCGTGCGGCAAAAATATTTCTGGTTGCGCAATGCGCCGTGGGTGCGCTCGTTCTGTTCTGCTTCAACAGCTTTGCGATTGCATGCGGCCTCGCCTCGCTGCTGATCGTGGCGGTTTATCCCTTCATGAAGCGGATCACCTCATGGCCGCAGGCCGTGCTCGGGCTAGCCTTCGCATGGGGCGGATTGATGGGCTGGGCGGCCGTTGCCGACTCTCTGGCGCCGCCCGCTTTGCTCATCTATCTCGCGGCCATTCTCTGGACGATGGGCTACGACACCATTTACGCCCTGCAGGACGCGCGCGACGATGCGCTGGTGGGCATCAATTCGACGGCGCGGCTTTTTGTCGACCGCGTCCACATGGGCGTCGGCCTGCTGTATGTCGGCGACGTTATGGCGGCGGGACTGGAGGTCTGGCTCGCTGGTGCTGGGCCCGCGGCATGGCTCGCCGTCACGGCTTTCGCGGGCCATCTGGCGTGGCAGGTCTCTGTTATCAGGCCGACGGATACAGCTCGTTCGCTGATGTTGTTTCGGTCCAACCGCGACGCCGGACTGATCCTGTTCGCCGGGCTCGCCATCGACGCGCTGGCGAACGGTGGAGCTTTCTTCGGAACATAGCCGCAGCGTGCCCGTTATCTAAGCAGCTAAACTCAGACGGGACTGCCATACAT
>JAQGKN010000081.1 GCA_028290085.1 Hyphomicrobiales bacterium | reverse complement strand
CCTTTGGCGGAACTCGATGCCGCGCAGCTCGATGCACAGCTGCATGCCGCGGAGGCGGAACTTGAAGATTCGCAGACCGACGAGACGCGTCATGCGGCCGCCATGCGGGTCGACCAGCTCCGCGATCTGCGCGCCGCGCTTAAAATCTGACATTTACCGCAGAAGATATCGAGTTTCGTCGAGGGCATTGCGCAGTTCGTAGCTCTGGAACTGCGCAAAGACGCGCCTGACCCAGTTGCGCAGGTCAGCGCGCACGACGAGCGACATGCTTTGTGGCGGGCCGACCAGAAAATCGGACAGCGAGAAGCCGGGCTGCTCAAGCTGCCTGCGCATGATCGGATCTAGAGCGCTGATCTGGAATGTGCGCTCGTCCAAGAAATACTGGAGTGCAGACGGCTCGTCGTCGCCGAGTGGCACCGCGCCCTCGTTGCTCACCACGATCATTTGCAAATCCGGCCATGCCCGTTTGAGCTCGCGCGCCGAAGCGACCGAGAAATCGGAGCCGTCGGTCCCGAAGACGATGATAGGGCTTAGATCGAGCCGGTCCGCTTCCTCGAAGAAGCCGATGTCCTGGGCCTGCGAGAAGAACTGTCGATAGGATCGATTCCAGATATCGACGATCCGCGTCTCCTCGCCCGGGAGCAGAAGGCGATCGAACAACGCGATCTGGCCGCGTGTCGTCGAAAGGTCTGCGACCGTCGACTCACCTGCAAAGAACCCGGAAAGGCTGAGGCCGTAGGGGTCCGTGTCGAAGGCACGCACCGCTCTGTTTTCGACGCGATGATAATCGGCGAGTAGCCGGGCGGTCGTGCTGGTTCCCACGCGTGCATGCGGGGAACAAACAAGATAGACCGGAACACGCCGTATCATATTACGCACCTTGCACCGCCGAACCTCGTACGCCGGGGCTTAGCGATCACCTTCTCTTCGACTTGGCGACTGCGGGCGGCACCAGCTGCGCATTCAGGCCGACGCGATCGAGCTCTGCGGAAATGTTGCGCATCCAGGTGCGAACATAGCCGCGCAGTACGAAGGACGATTGAGCCGACGCGCCCTTGGCCGTCTTGCCGGCGATGAAGTCCGCGAACGGAATGCCCGCGAGTTCGACCTGCTCATAGGCCATTTCATCAAGCTTCGGAACAGTGATGTCCCCGGCGCTTTGCACCTTGCTGAAATAGGACGCGTAGGTCTTGGGATCCCATTCGAAAAAGGTGGTGTCGTTGATGAAGTTCTTCACGAGGTAGTAATTTGCATCGCTCACGTAAGGGGCGATATCGGCGATTTCGTCCAGCGAGGAGACGGACGGGCCGAGCACGTGGAAGATCGCGAAGTTGAACTGACCTTCATTGACGGCATCGAGGAAGCCAACGTCACGAAGTGCCCGCAATGTGGTGGTCAAGTGACCGGCGCGAACGTCGATGACCGTTGCCTGCGAGCCAGAACTGGTCAAGGTGTCCAGTATCCGCATCTGGTCGGTCGTCTGCGTGATGTCGACGATCGTGGTTGCTGCGGGGTGGAAACGATGCAGGGTTCCACGCGGCGACTCGGTGTCGAAGGCGCGCGCCTGAATATCGTTTGCTGCGAGGTAGTCCAGAAGGGCCCTGGATACGGTCGTCTTGCCCACGCCGCCTTTGTCCGCACCCACGAGGATCACTGCTGGCTTCATACTCACGCTCCAACCATGGTTCGAACTTAAACTATGCTGGCGACAATACACGAGGATCGTCGCTTGTAATAGTGGTATCGCGAATTGTAACAATTAGAGTTAGCGGCTCAAACTGGTCGCCTGTTGCGACATCTGCGTGACCTTGCGCGAGCGCGGCATGCTGCCTAATCTTGACGTTGCGCAGCCCACAACCTGCCACATGCGCTTGCCTCCAACCAAGGTCCTTTATGCTGCTAGAAGCGGCTGATTACGCAACGTTGATGCGGACTTTCCGCTGGGACGTGCCTGAGCGTTTCAACATGGGTGTTGCAGTCTGCGACGCGTGGACACGGCGAGAGCCCGAGCGTCCTGCGATCATCGAATGGACGGCCACCGGCCTCGTCAATCACACCTATGAAGACCTTCGTCGCGCCTCCAATCGCCTCGCAAATCTGCTGGTGCGAAATGGCATTCGGCCCGGCGACCGCGTTGCGATCCTGCTGCCACAATCCCCCGAGACTGTCATCGCGCATATTGCGATCTACAAGATCGGCGCAATCGCTCTGCCACTGGCGGCGCTTTTCGGCTTCGACGCGCTCGCCTATCGACTGATCGATTCCGGCACGGCCGCAGTCCTTACCGACGATGCGGGTGTGCGAAAACTCGACGGCATCCAGCCGCGACCACCGGAGCTGCGCCTCGTGCTCAGTCTGGATGGGGCGGACGGCCCTGTCGTGGGCTGGCCAGAGGCGGCTTGCCGCGAGAGCGATGCTTTCACGCCGGTCTCGACCGGTGCCGACGATCCCGCTCTGATGATTTACACGTCGGGAACAACCGGCCAGGCAAAAGGCGCGCTGCATGGCCATCGCGTGCTGCTCGGCCATGTCCCGGGCGTGCAGTTTCCGCACGAATTCCTGCCGCAAGAAGGCGACCGCATGTGGACGCCCGCC
>JAQGKN010000205.1 GCA_028290085.1 Hyphomicrobiales bacterium | reverse complement strand
TTCCGGGCTCGACTATTTCGGCATCGCCCGCGCGCTGGTCGAAGATGTGCAGAACGCCGGCAACGGCCAGCCACTGGTCGGCGCCTCGACCATCACGCAGCAGGTCGCCAAGAACTTCCTGCTCGGCAACGAGCGGTCCTATGAACGCAAGATCCGCGAAGCGCTGCTCGCCTTCCGTATCGAGTCCGCCTACTCGAAGGATCGCATCCTCGAGCTCTACCTCAACGAGATCTTTCTCGGTCTGGGCAATTACGGCATCGCCGCCGCCGCGCTGAATTATTACGGCAAGTCGGTGCAGGAACTGACGTTGTCCGAGGTCGCCTACCTCGCGGCGCTGCCCAAGGGCCCCAACAATTATCACCCGTTCCGCTACCGCGACGCCGCGCTGGCACGCCGCAATTACGTGATCGACCGCATGGTCGAGAATGGCTATGCGACACGTGAGGCCGGCGACAGGGCCAAGACCGAGCCGCTGGGCGTCAACCCGCGCGTGCTGTCGCCAAATTCCTATGCTGCCGGCTATTTCGCCGAAGAAGTGCGCCGCGAACTCCTCGAACGCTACGGCGAGAAGAAGCTCTACGAGGGCGGCCTTTCCGTCCGTGCAACGCTCGATCCCAAGATGCAGCTCTGGGCGCGTAAGTCTCTGGTTGATGGCCTCGTTCGCTATGACGAGGCCCGCGGCTTCCGTGGCGCCATGCGGTCCATCGACGTGACTCAGGATTGGGGCCCGCCGCTCGCAGACGTGCCTGCGCTCGGCGACGTTGCACCCTGGCGGCTGGCCGTTGTTTTGGAGGTCAACGACACCTCGGCAAAAATCGGTCTGCAGCCCGCACGCGACCGTTCAGGCGAGATCAATCGCGAGCGCGTGACCGGCACCTTGCCGGCGGACGGCGTGAAATGGACGCGCAAGTCGCTGAAGGCGGCGTTGCAGCCCGGCGATGTGATCTATGTCGAGCCGACGGATGCCAAGAGCGGCCAGTACCGGCTGCGCCAGATCCCCGATATTTCGGGCGCCATCGTCGCCATGGACCCCTACACCGGCCGCGTTTTCGCCATGGTCGGCGGCTTCTCCTATGATCAGTCCGAGTTCAACCGCGCAACGCAGGCGCTACGCCAGCCCGGTTCGTCTTTCAAGCCGATCGTCTATGCGACGGCGCTCGACAACGGCTACACGCCCTCGTCGGTGATCCTCGATGCCGCCATCGAAATCGATCAGGGCGGCGGCCTCGGCATGTGGCGGCCTGAAAACTACGGTGGCGAGGTCGGTGGCCCGCATACGCTGCGTTACGGGATCGAGCACTCCAAAAACTTGATGACGGTTCGCCTTGCGCGTGACGTCGGCATGCCTCTAATCGCCGAATATGCCAAGCGCTTCGGCGTTTACGACGACATGCTGCCCGTGCTCTCGATGTCGTTGGGCGCCGGCGAAACGACCGTGATGAAGATGGTCACGGCCTATTCGATGTTCGCCAATGGCGGCAAGCGCATCAAGCCGACTCTCGTGGATCGCATCCAGGATCGCTGGGGCCATACGATCTACCGTCATGACGAGCGGGTCTGTCAGGGTTGCGACGCGCCCAAATGGGCCAATCAGAACGAGCCCAAGCTGGTCGACAAGCGTGAGCAAGTGCTCGATCCGCTGACAGCCTACCAGATCACCTCCATGATGGAAGGCGTGGTCCAGCGCGGCACCGCTCAGGTCGTCAAGGAAGTGGGCAAGCACATCGCGGGCAAGACCGGCACGACCAACGAGGCGAAGGACGTCTGGTTCGTCGGCTTCTCGCCGGACCTGACGGTGGGCGTTTTCATGGGCTACGACCGGCCGCGTTCGCTCGGCGATTCGGCGACCGCCGGTCACTACGCCGCGCCGATCTTCCGCGACTTCATGAAGCTCGCCCTGAAAGACAAGCCGGACGTGCCGTTCCGCGTACCCCCTGGCATCAAGCTCATCACGATCGATGCCAAGACTGGCATGCGTGGATCCGGCCCGGGCTCGATCCTCGAAGCGTTCAAGCCGGGCACGTCGCCGCCAGACAGCTATTCGGTGATCGGCGATGCCTCGTCCCGCGCACTGACCGGACCGGACGCAGATCGCGCGATCGGATCGGGGACCGGCGGTCTCTACTGAGGCTGCTCGTCGCCGTTCCCTGGTCGAGCCGGTTGCGTTCACCGCACCCATTGCTTACGTTCGCGCCGAATCCAGCCGCGCCCGTCAGGGGATGGCCCTCAAAACTTGAAAGTGAAACCCCATGCGCGCGGAAGCCGAAGCGCTCGTCGAACAGATCAAGCAGTCCGTGGGACTGCTGAGGAGGCATCTTTGACGTCGATGTCGCGACCCGCCGCCTCGCGGAACTGAACGCTAAAGTCGAAGATCCCGCTCTCTGGAACGATCCGGACGCTGCCCAGAAGATCATGCGCGAGCGCACCGATCTCGAGGAGAGCATCGGATCCCTGTCGCGTTTCGAGCGCGACCTCGAAGACGCAGTCACCCTCGTCGAGCTCGGCGAGATGGAGGACGATGTCTCGACGGAGCAGGAGGGAATCGGTCTCCTGAAAGCCCTGAAGGCTGAAGCCGAGCGTCGCCATATCGAGGCGCTGCTGTCAGGCGAAGTCGATGCCAACGACACTTATGTCGAAGTGCATTCGGGCGCCGGTGGCACCGAAAGCTGCGACTGGGCTCGCATGCTCATGCGCATGTATATGCGTTGGGGTGAGCGGAAGAAGTTCAAGGTCGAAGTGATTGAAGAGACGTCCGGTGACGAAGCCGGCATCAAATCCGCGACGCTCGTCATCAAGGGCCATAATGCGCATGGCTGGATGAAGACTGAATCCGGCGTGCATCGCCTCGTGCGGATTTCGCCCTTCGATTCCAACGCGCGCCGCCATACGAGTTTTGCTTCGGTCTGGGTCTATCCCGTGATCGACGACAAGATCGATATCGACGTGAACGAATCCGACTGCCGCATCGACACCTATCGCTCATCGGGCGCGGGCGGACAGCACGTCAACACGACCGATTCTGCAGTGCGTATCACGCATATTCCGAGCGGCATCGTCGTCGCGTGTCAGGGTGAACGCTCGCAGCACAAGAACCGCGCCACGGCGTGGAACATGCTGCGCGCCCGTCTTTACGAACGCGAGATCGAGCGTCGCGAGGCGGAGGCCAATGCGCAGGCTGCGTCCAAGACAGACATCGGTTGGGGCCACCAGATCCGATCCTATGTGTTGCAGCCCTACCAGATGGTCAAGGATCTGCGCACTGGCGTGGTCTCGGGAACTCCCGATGATGTGCTCGATGGCGATATCGACGAGTTCATGGAAGCCGCTCTGGCGCAGCGCGTTGAAGGTGGCGGACCTGTGAGCGTCGAGGACGTCGATTAGCCTTTGACGACGGTTGCGCACAAAACGCAGCCGTCGATCATGGGTCTATCAGCCCGAGCATGATGCCGCGCGCAACAGCATGGGTCCCGTTTGCCGCATCGAGCTTGCGCGTTGCATTTCGCACATGCGTCCGTGCCGTCAGTTCGGCAATACCGAGAATTTCAGCCGTCTCCCACGCGGTCTTGCCACGGCTTGCCCACACAAGCACTTCGCGTTCGCGGTCCGTAAGACGAGTAATCTGCAAACCCCTGCCGGGCAAAACGATCTTGTCACTGGTACGCAATGCTTCCACGCGTTGCATGAAACAAATCAGCAAGAGCTGGATCTCCCAGCGGGACTCCGCCACCACCCGATAAAACGCACGCGGATCCTCAGTCCAGAACAGCACGCAGAGGCTCGACCTGCTGCGTCCCAGTTCGTCCCGAAAGTGCCAGGGAACGATCAATCCTTCGCGCAAGCCAAAATCCGAGGCCGCTTCCATCAATCGTCCGACGTGGGGCTTTGGTCCTCTGCGTGGCGCGGGCACCTGAATGGACGCCCAGTCGAAGGGCATGTTGAAGGGGCGCGCCTTCGCGACATACGGGTCTATGTGGATGAAGCCA
Organism: Hyphomicrobiales bacterium; assembly: GCA_028290085.1. GTDB lineage: Bacteria > Pseudomonadota > Alphaproteobacteria > Rhizobiales > Beijerinckiaceae > Terripilifer. Next base: position 300 of record JAQGKN010000205.1, on the reverse strand, counting down.
TTGCTGACGTAAGTGCTTTGCCACCGCTCGACGGTAGCCAGAAAATATGGATCTGCCCCATACGCATTGCCGGAATCGAGAAATGTAAAAGAGGAAAAGCCGAACGTTTCGATAAGTCCTTGGAATACCGTACGGACATCATCCTTCGATCGACAAGACTCGATGCGTGACATTCCCCAGCTGAGATCCATGGATCAGTCTGCCAAAAACCTAGTCGAAACCGAGTACTATAAATACGGGTGCGAGTATGCATATTAGCGCCAGGCTCAGCAACAGCAGTGCTGGTAATTAGTAAATGGA